>NZ_JBMLSD010000473.1:0-8279 GCF_049240685.1 Flectobacillus sp. | reverse complement strand
TTAAATATAATTTTGCACGATAACTTATTTCACTCACTAATCTTGATATTAACTGCTTATTGTTTTTTCGATTTATCATTCTCATAACCAACCTTCAGACGAACAGGAGGATTATCAGAAAAGTTTAAAATAGCATCCACTATGCCTTTTACTTTCGCAAATACACCTTTCTTTTTGTTGGTAGAATCTTTGTCTTCTTCATTAAATACTAACTTTATCCTCAGTTTTTTCTTTGGATTATCCATAAACTTTTCTATTTCTATCGTAGGAGGAGCTTCTTCTGAAGCATAGGTAGGTAAACTATTTCCTAAAACAGAAATACCCAAGACTAATAAGAAAGTTTTAAAAAACTGATTATTTGAAGATGGAGTGAGCTTCATATAATTTCAATTTAGGTTGAGTCGGTTATGGAAAAATAAGATTTTATTGAATATTTCAATACTAAATTAATCATCAAATAATCATAAAACCAAATCTATTTCAAACAAAAAACTCATCACACTTAACTATGATGAGTTTTTTCAAAAACAATTATCAAGACTAAGCACGAACTCTCACACGATTGAAGTGCTTGTAAAGTTTTTGTATTTTGCCTTCGACATCTTTATCAGAATCAATTAATACACTAATATTCTGAACGGCATGAATCACAGTACTATGATCACGCCCACCAAAATGATAACCTATTGATTTTAAGGGAAGGTTCGTAAATTCTTTCATGAGGTACATAGCTACCTGACGTGGGAATACAATCTCTTTTTTACGACTTTTTCCTTTCAAATCAGTCATTGTCACATCAAAATGCGCCGTAATTGCGTCAAAAATATTGTCGACAGTTACTTCCTTTTCGTTGTCTACCACGATATTTTTCAAGGTGGTACGAGCCAAATCCATATCAATTTCACGGCGATTCAATGAGGCATGCGCCATCAATGAAACGATTACCCCTTCAAGCTCACGAACGTTGGTATCGATACTATGCGCCAAGTATTCAATAACTTCATCCTTTATATATATACCATCTGCTTGTAATTTCTTTTGAATAATCGCTATACGAGTCTCAAAATCAGGCTGTTGCAAATCTGCTGTTAAGCCCCATTTAAAACGCGAAAGCAAACGATCCTGCATCCCTGCCAAATCACGAGGAGGACGGTCAGAAGACATAATAATCTGCTTACCAGATTGATGAAGATGGTTGAATATATGAAAAAAGGATTCCTGGGTTTTTTCTTTTCCTGCTAAAAACTGAACGTCATCTAAAATTAATACGTCAATTTGCATATAAAAGTTTGTAAATGCCTGTAAAGTGTTGTTACGAATGGCATTGATAAATTGGTTTACAAACTTCTCTGAGGATACATACAACACGAACTTATTCGATTGGGTACTCTTAATATAGTTCCCGATTGCTTGAATCAAATGTGTTTTACCCAAACCAACACCACCATAAATCATCAGAGGATTAAAAGAAGTTACGCCGGGGCGTTGTGCTACAGCCAATCCTGCCGAACGACCTAAACGATTACAGTCTCCTTCCACAAAATTGTCAAACACATAATGAGGATTCAAGTAAGAATCAAGCTCCAACGAGTCCAAATCCTTAAGCTGGAATGGACTTTCGTAAATATTAGGCTCTGGACGTTTCTGAACTGGAGGTGGTGTAGTACTTTTCTGGTTAGGAACATTCAAGGCAATTGGTGGATTTTTGCGATCCCCTTTGTCTACTATGATAGAATACTCCAACATTCCCTGACGCCCCAATGTATAATCAATTGCTTTGCGAAGGGCATGTACGTAGTTTTCCTCAAGCCATTCATAAAAAAACTGGCTTGGGACTTGTATGGTCAATGTGTTATGTTGAATTCGAAGAGGAACTATGGGTTCGAACCACGTCTTGAAGCTCTGTTCGTTGACTTCCTGACGAATAATTTCGAGGCACTTAGCCCACACTTGCCTTGTTTCGGTTTGCATGGTTGGGGTAAATTTTTAAAATAACGGCAAAATCAGTTGAATACAATTCAAATACCTGATAATTAATCATTTAACTTTTTTGTAAAAAGCAATGACTTGTCTTGTGCCAAATCAAGCCACAAAAATAGTAAATTTTATCATCAGAAAACGCTATTGGGATGAGATAAATCATTTTTTGCACAAACCAAAAACGATTCGCTATACGATGTTCAATGGCTATCTTATTTGAGCAGAGGTTTTGCTTATTCGAAAGATTTTACCGTATTTATCAAACAAAGTAAAGCCTAAATTATAAAAAACTCAACATACAACACACTATCCTTCAGTATATTAATGAACCGTTTAATAAATTATATCTTCTTCCGAGAGTTTATCCCCTTCTTAAATAGGATCAATCGATAGCATTATTTACTATAGTTTTGTTCTATAAAAAATACAATAAAATCCTTTTGAATATCAAGTTTTGGAGATTTTTTGGTTTGATAAATCTAAGACCTTACATTTGTTCAACTTTGAAAAATTAAATTATTTGAAATCCAATTTCAATATGGCAACATCACTCTTTGAAGAATTTCAGCCTCACTCTAAAGAGGTTTGGAAAAACCAAGCCATCAAAGACCTAAAGGGAAAAGACTTTGAGCAAACGCTAATTTGGCAAGCCGAAGGCGACTTGCGTATTGAGCCTTTTTACAGCCCTGAAGATTTGTCCTCTCTTCCTGCTGATTTGATACAAAGTGCACAAAAAAATACCGCTATTGCTAGTTGGCATAACCGTGAGAAAATCATTTTTTCAACCGAAAAAGAAACAAATCAGCTTATTTTAGAAGCAATAGAATGGGGCGCAGATAGTGTGATAATTGATTTTGAAGAAAAAAATATTACTACTATTAATTTCAAACAACTCTTACATCAAATCAAACTTTCGGAGGTTTATGTCTTCTTTAAAGTACAAAATCAAAGCCTTCAACTACTCGAAACCTTAGCGTCTTTGATTCCGTATCAAATGAAAGGTGGAGTACAAGATGACTACTTAGCCACTTGGATGCACACAGGTGAGTTATCAAAAGATAGTACAACTCTGCTCGCTCATTCTATTAGAAAAGTACAAAATCATCCGCAGTTCAAAACACTTTTGGTATCGGGCGAAGTATTCCATAATGCTGGTGCAAACAGCGTACAAGAAATTGCCTTTACTTTGGCCAACGCCTTAGAATATATCGACCAACTTACGGAGGCTGGTTTATCATTGGAGGAAATTTTGCATAAACTTGAGTTTGGTCTTGCCATCGGAACAGATTACTTTATTGAAATTGCCAAAATCAGAGCCCTAAGGTATTTATGGCAAAAAGTGTTGTCTGAAGGATATGCTTTCGATAAAGCAAATGAGTTCCCAGCTATGATAACTGCATACACTTCAAGCTATTTTGATGCGGCTCTGACACCTAATACCAATATGCTTCGTGCCACCACCGAGGCTATGTCTGCTATCATTGGGGGTGCCGATGCCTTGGTTTTGCATGCATATAATTCAACGTTCGAACAAGAAGAGGGTTTTGGTAAAAGAATTGCTCGCAATATCTCTACTATTTTAAAAGAAGAATCGTACCTTGACAAAGTGAATGATGCATCGGCTGGAAGTTATTATATTGAGCATTTAACATTTGAATTGGCTCAAAAAGCGCTTATTCTTCTTCAGAAAGTAGCAGCATTGGGTGGCAGTATAGCAGCATTTGAGCAAGGGTTTACTCAAAATGCTATTGCCGAAACTCATAGGCATCGTCAGGAGGCTACAACTTCAGGTAAACGGATTCTGGTGGGTGTCAACAAATTTAGATTTGATGAAAAACCATTTGTTTACGAAGCAAAAGAGGAGTATTCATCCTCAATACCATTATTGAGTGCTCAAAGATTATCAGAAGTTGTAGAATCGCAGGCCTAATTTCCTTAGAGGATAACAAAACAAAGCTGTAAAACCAAATTTTTGTTTGATGACTTTATGAAACCAAATCTTTTAAATATTCAACTTCAAGAAGGAAAAGCCAAGGTTATTACTTCTAATTCTTCCAAATTCTGGAAATCTCCAGAAGGAATCCCTGTAAAAGTACATTTTACCCAAGCAGACCTCAACGATGCCGAGCATTTGAGATTTGCCGCAGGCTTGCCGCCTTACCTCCGAGGCCCATATTCGACGATGTATGTACAACAGCCTTGGACCGTTCGTCAATACGCGGGTTTTTCGACTGCTGAAGAATCGAATGCTTTTTATAGACGTAACTTAGCTGCAGGTCAAAAAGGGCTTTCTGTGGCTTTTGACCTTGCTACTCACCGAGGGTATGATTCAGACCACCCACGTGTAACAGGAGATGTCGGAAAAGCAGGAGTAGCAATCGATTCGGTCGAGGATATGAAAATTCTTTTCGACCAAATTCCCTTAGACCAAATGTCGGTTTCGATGACGATGAATGGCGCCGTATTGCCCATAATGGCATTTTATATTGTAGCAGCAGAAGAGCAAGGCGTAAGTCCTCAAAAACTGTCTGGTACAATTCAGAATGATATCCTAAAAGAGTTTATGGTGCGAAATACCTACATCTATCCACCAGAACCTTCAATGAAAATCATTGCTGATATTTTTGAATACACAGCTCAATTGATGCCAAAATTCAACTCTATTTCTATTTCGGGCTATCACATGCAAGAAGCAGGTGCAACCGCCGATTTAGAATTAGCCTATACCTTGGCCGATGGTTTAGAATATCTTCGCACAGGTATTGCAGCTGGCTTAGATGTAGACAACTTTGCCCCTCGCCTATCCTTTTTCTGGGCTATTGGGATGAACCATTTTATGGAAATCGCCAAAATGCGAGCTGGTCGTTTGCTTTGGTCAAAAATTGTAAAACAGTTTAACCCCAAAAATGATAAATCCTTGGCTTTGCGTACGCACTGCCAAACATCTGGCTGGTCGTTGACCGAGCAGGATCCCTTCAACAACGTTACACGTACCTGCGTGGAGGCAATGGCGGCTGCTTTGGGGCATACCCAAAGTTTGCATACCAATTCTCTTGACGAGGCTATTGCACTTCCGACCGACTTTTCGGCTCGAATTGCCCGTAATACGCAATTATACATTCAAAACGAAACCAATATTACCCGTGTAGTTGACCCTTGGGGCGGTTCGTATTATGTCGAATACTTGACCAAAGAGCTGGCAAAAAAAGCTTGGTCATTGATTGAAGAAGTAGAAAGTTTGGGCGGAATGGCAAAAGCAATCGAAACAGGCTTGCCCAAAATGCGTATAGAAGAAGCAGCAGCTCGTAAACAAGCCAGAATAGATTCAGGAAAGGATATTATTGTTGGGGTAAATAAGTACAAATTAGCAGAAGAAACTCCAATCGAGATTTTGGAGGTAGATAATCAGGCAGTGCGCTTATCGCAAATACAAAGATTGGAGCAAATAAAGGCTACTCGTGATAATATAAGAGTGGCAAAAGCACTCGAAAAAATCACCGAAGCCGCCAATACCAAACAAGGAAACTTATTAGCTTTGGCTGTAGAAGCCGCTCGTGAGCGTGCCACACTTGGCGAAATATCCATGGCACTCGAAAAAGTATATGGTCGCCACAAAGCTATTATTCGTTCAATTTCAGGCGTATATTCATCAGAAGTGACAGACGACGAGAATTTTAGAATCGCAAAAGAAATGGCAGACGAGTTTGCCAAATTAGAAGGTCGCCGACCACGAATTATGGTGGCCAAAATGGGACAAGATGGTCACGACCGTGGCGCTAAGGTAATTGCCACAAGCTTTGCCGATTTAGGTTTTGATGTGGATATTACCCCACTATTCCAAACACCAGAAGAAGTAGCCAAACAGGCTGTCGAAAACGACGTCCATGTGGTTGGTGCATCTAGCTTGGCTGCTGGACACAAAACGCTTGTTCCGGAGCTTATTAATGAATTGAAAAAACTTGGTCGTGAAGATATTATGGTAATTGCTGGAGGAGTAATTCCAGCGCAAGACTATGCATTTTTGTACGAAGCAGGAGTAAAAGGCGTGTTTGGCCCTGGGACAATTATTTCTATTGCTGCCCAAAAGATTTTAAAAGAATTGATGGACTAAACTCCTAATTGAGAGAGTGGTGATTTAGGGATTTTTGATAAAACATAAACCAAATCACCCTTCTCTCTATTCTGAATCTCTTATACCTTTTTGGCTTTATAACCTTGTTGAGTTAGCCAAGTAACGACCTTCTCTCTAAAATCACCCTGAAGGATGATTTCGCCATCCTTCACAGAACCTCCACAACCACATAGATTTTTAAGCTTTTTACCCAAAGTATTCAAGTCTTCTTCATTCCCTACAAAGCCTGTAATAAGGGTTACTTGTTTGCCAGCACGAGCCTTTTTATCTAATAAAGCCTTTAAATTTTGTTGATTGGGAGGAAGCGTTTCCGCCACTTCTTTTTCCTCAAATTCATATTCAAAATCAGGATTTGTAGAATACACAACTCCTAATGGTATTTTTTTATTTTTTGACATGGTTTTTCTATTTTTCAGAATACGAATAACTCCCTTACTCCACTACCCCAGCCACTACTTTCAGCGATTTGGGTTTGATATATACCCGAATCTCGTTGGTATCTAGCTGTAAAGGTTCGCCATCAAAGTGTATCAATAGAGGCTTTTCGGACTTGAGCACATAATCTTCCGAGACCTCCATATCTATATAACGAGAATTGGGTAATGTTCCTCTAAACAAGCGTACACCAATAATTGGCGCTGCACCAAAAGGAAAAGGCTTCAATACAACGAGGTCGATTAAACCATCATCGATTTTAGATTTTGGAGAAATCAAAGCATTGTTACCGTATTGTGTGGCGTTGGCAAACGTGATAGAAAAAGCCATTTTTGCATAGTCTTTCCCTTGGTGCGAAATTACATAGGCTTCGGGCTTGTAAGTTCGAAATGACTTAAGAGACATTTTAGCATACGTTTTCAAACCTCTCGAATCCTGTTGTGCAAACTCATTTGCCACAAAAGCATCAAACCCCACTCCTGCCGTACAGAAAAAGGGTATTTCATTCAAATAACAAGCATCAATTTGGGCAGTTGGTTGCTGAATAGCAAATTGAATCGCTTTATCTATTTTTAAAGGAATATTCAAGTGACGAGCCAAGCCATTTCCAGAACCAATCGGAATAATACCAAGCGCTGTATTTGAACCTACCAATCCACGAGCGACCTCGTTGACTGTACCATCGCCACCAACAGCTACAACACGACTAATACCCTGCTGAACGGCCTGATGAGCGATTTCGGTTGCATGACCTGCGTATTCGGTTAAGATTAATTTACAATTTGCCTGTTTGTTGATAGCTTGAATTATTTTATTTCTCTTTGCTGGGCTTGTAGTTCCAGACTTAGGATTTAAAACAAACCAAATCATATTTATAATTGGGTTTAGGAGACACCAGCTCAAGGTTTAATTTGCGAGTGCTTTAATGAATCACTCAAAATCACTTGAGAGCCTATCTCTTCGATGATTCGCGGAAAGCGAAATACATTAACTAAAAAACACAAACATTAAGATAATCATAATTATAAAAGAAAGGTACATTAACCCATCTACCAAGTAGTAGTCTTTATATTTATCTACAAATTCTTTGAATTTCATAAAAATAATTATCTTTAATTAAGATGAATGGATATTATCTCAAAACTACAAAATTTTGGAAGGAAGTATCCTATCTATTCAGAGAAATCTCGATTTTAACACCCTAATTTTATCTATTTCCCATGATTAAACATTTTATCTTTTCCGCTTTATTTTGCCTGACTTGCCTATCAGGCTTGGCACAAACCAACAAAGACAAGCAACAAATTCTGGAAACACTCGACAAACAAAACCAAGCTTGGAACAGAGGCGATGTAGTTTCCTTTATGAAAGGTTATTGGGAATCTGACTCTTTGATGTATATTGGTAAAAATGGGGTTACTTATGGTTATCAAAAAACCTTGGCAAGTTATCAGAAAAATTATCCAGATAAGGCTTCTATGGGAACCTTAAAATTTACAATTATAAAGGTCAATTTCTTAGGTCCTCAACACTGTTTATTGGTTGGAAAATGGGAATTATCACGCCCTGAAAAAGGTGATATTGGAGGACATTTTACCCTAACTTGGCAAAAAATCAAAGGAGAATGGGTCATCATTGCAGATCACTCATCGTAGAGAGCTTTCGGCTTTCAGCTTAGGGCATTCGGCAAAAACATAGCTATCGTTACTGAAAAACTATTTAACCCTCTTTG
>NZ_JBMLSD010000472.1:0-8138 GCF_049240685.1 Flectobacillus sp. | reverse complement strand
TTCGATGGACACAGTAAACAGAGAAGAATAATTATTCGATTTTGGATTTGTGATTGCCGGTTTCGGAAGGGTTAGAGAATAGCTCTGAATGGAAGTTAGCAATCTATTTAATTGATTGATTGAGATATAGATTAAAATCAATAACTCAATCAATCAACCACTCATTCACTCAATAGCTTAGATGTCACAAATCAAGATACCTTCACGCAATGAAGCAATTTTGTCGGTACGAGTAGGGATAAATTCTTGACCTATAAAACCCTTGTATCCAGTATCTACAATCGCTTTCATAATAGCTGGGTAGTTCAACTCCTGAGAGTCATTGATTTCATGACGCCCCGGCACACCGCCCGTGTGATAGTGAGAGATATACTCATTATATTTTTTGATGGTTGCGATTACGTCACCTTCCATGATTTGCATGTGGTAGATGTCATACAACAATTTGAATTTTTCAGAACCAACCATTTCACAAAGTTCTACGCCCCATTCGGTATGATCACACTGATAATCTTTGTGGTTTACTTTTGAATTCAACAATTCCATCGAAAGCGTCACATCGTGTTTTTCGGCTGTTTTAATAATTCTTTGAATTACCTTTTTACAGTTCAACAAACCTTGTGTTTCGCTGATACCATTACGGTTTCCTGAAAAGCAAATCAAATTTTTGATACCTGCTTTTGCCGCCTCTGGAATCAAGTAGTCGATATAGTAGTTTGCTAAAAGGTCATGATTTTTGGGGTCATTAAAGAAATTGGTCAACCCTGTACCTTTTGGCCAGCTTCCCCAACCAATACCCGCAGTGAGGTCATATTTTTTCATAATAGACCATTCTTCAGGACCTGTCAATTCAATCGACTTCATGCCGATTTCTTTCGCAGATTTACACAAATCCTCAAATGGGATAGATTCATAACACCAACGGCAAGCCGAGTGATTGATACGTCCTTTGAGAGCCGAACCAATATGGTTGTCGGCAGCTTCGATGCGGTTGTTGAGGGAGGATGTCAGCATGGTAGCAGTAGTCGCCGCTAGGGTTTTTTGTAATACCGAACGACGAGATATTGGGTTTTCCATAAGTATAATAATAAAATTTACATGGGATAAAACAGAATATATCAGTAATATACTCATTCCATGTTTTCTTATGAAATTTACAATATCTTTTTCATAAATCGATACCTTCTGCTTGTTGCTTTTGTCCTAAAATAGAAACGTGGAAAGAGCCTGTGTTAATCGAGCCTTTTATTGCTTGACATGTGTTTATCGATTATTCCAAAGTTTGAGTGTTGTCAATATTTCGGCTGCAACCTGACGATTGTATTCTAATGTCATACTTTTGTAATTGACCAAATCCACAATCGTACCTATCAGACATAACCCACCTGTGAAGAAGTAAAGAATACCCATACCGATTCTGTCGGTCAAAAAACGTTGAATTCCAGCAAAACCGAAGAATCCCATCAAGGTAGTAATCAGAATAAGGGTGGTATCACGACGTTTGTTTTGGTACATTGCCAAAAACTGTTGTTGTTGTGGCTCGTCCAAGTCTTTCATGATACTTTGGACAAAAATGGCTTCCTCTGGTTCTAAATTGGCCATCATCATTACGAAATTAGGATTCATTTTTTTAAAAGTTTAGATGGATAAAAGTCTTTCGTTGCATTTGAGCAAACGTTTGAGCAAAATGCTATTTTTCCAAGTTCAAAAATACGTTTTAACAACACCAAAAAAGCAAAGATTCCTAATGGGTGGCTTTGCCAAGATAGTTGCCATTCGCCTCTTAACAAATAAGAAATAGAATGACCTAATCCGCAACCTGGACAATAGTTAAAACCTGCTAAAGCTAAAGGACAAACTGTGAAGTGAGTATGTTCGGGATGGGAAAATGCCAACCATAAAAGTCCACTCACCCAGATAATTAGCTCTATTGGTATCTTGCGCTTGTTCATGGACTAAAGTTGTGTTTTTCTTTTTAGTTCACGAGCATTTTCTACACAAAATACACGAAATCAGGGTAAATGGATTTTTTTAAGGATGGCAAATAAATTAATTGATAATTCGGAAAGTAGGATAGGCTAATTGTGCCTGATGTTTTTTTACGATAGATAAAATCTGATAATTGATTTCTTCTTTTACCTCATTTAAAACAATAATACTATTGGTAGCAACATGGTAAGAAACTAAGATATCAAGTGAGTTATCGCCAATGGTATCAAATCGTGTTTTGCCAGGGTCGGTATGGTATATTTTCTCATGTGATTCTACCAAAGTTTGAATATCGTGAATAATCGCCTTGATGGCATCGGCTGGTGTATCGAGGCGTAGTCGCAAAACATAACGTGCACGACGATAATTTCGTTGGCTTAGATTTTCTAAAGCTTGTGCCGTGATGAGTCTGTTAGGTACCGTTACCAAGCTACCATCTCCTGTACGGATACGAGTACTTCTAAAGCCAATTTTTTCGACATCGCCAGTTACTTTATCTAACAAGATGGTATCGCCTACCAAAAATGGTAAGTCCAAGAAAATCGTAAATGAAGCAAAAAGGTTTTCTAAGGTTTCGCGAGCTGCCAAGGCGATTGCCAAACCCCCAATCCCCAAACCTGTAATAAGTGCTATTACATCGATTTTGAAGACAATTCCTAGCATCGAAAAAAACGTCATCAGAACCAAGGCAACAATCACCAAGTCTTTGGTGAAGGGCACAAACTGGTCATCTAGCTTACTTTCGGTAAGTGCCGCTTTTTCTTGAAAAACAATAGCCAGAAATTTTGTTATGCGAATCAATATCCATGAAAATGACATAATGAGCATAATCTGGAAGGTTTTCCATACAACCATTAAAATCCCAAATTGCTCTACAGGTGCCATGTGCCAAGCTTTGGGTATTTTGATATGATAAGAGGCAAGCCAGATTGCAGTAAGGATTATGAATACTTCTAACGGTTTACGAAGCAATTCGATACAGGTATAGATAGGTACCTTATCATGACGAAGTACTCGATAAAGCACTTTACTAAGTACGATAGAAAAATATCTTTTTATCAATACCCCAAATAGACAAATGCCTGTAAACCAAAGTAAATCTATTACTGTATTTTCGAGTATAGATTGAGATAAAAAATTCATAAAGAGTTTGTTTTGATAAAGATGTTTTTGGCCGCTTGGCTGATAGATTCTTATTTGCTTTTTGGCTTTAGCGACAAATATAAAGATCAACAAATATTCTTGTTTGAAGATTCTTGAAAATGTTCGTACTGAAATAAAGCCAAGCAAATACAAGCAGCTCTTCTGCCTTTGAAGATAGTCAATTATGAGCTTGAAGCCATTACACCTTTGTGTCTAACAATCAAAACCTTACCTTTGCCTTATTTTTGAAAAGGAATTTCATGAATTTAGCGATAGACTTAGGAAATACTTTTGCCAAAACAGGAGTATTTATTGACGGAAAACTTCAGGACCTTCGGAAAGGGCTGGATTATCCTACACTAGTAAAATATGTAGAAAGTCTCAATCCTGACCATATCGTTATATCTACGGTCAGTTATTCGGAAGAACAACTAAAGGCGGATTTTGGTAAATATGACCCAGACCTAATTTTACTACAACCGACTACGTTGGTGCCATTGGTCAAATTGTATGATACGCCCAATACTCTTGGCGCCGATCGGATAGCTGCTGCTGTTGGCGCTACGGTATTATTTCCTCAGCAAAACTGTGTTGTGATAGATTTGGGAACGTGTAATACCTATGATTTGGTAGATGCCAAATCTAATTTTCATGGAGGGATTATTTCGCCAGGAATGAAGATGCGATTTAAGGCAATGCACACTTTTACCCAAAGATTACCGTTAATAGAACCCGAGGGATATCCAGAATTGATTGGTAAAAGTACTGCCAAAGCCATGCAAAGTGGTGTTGTTAATGGACTTCTTGCAGAAATAAATGGTTTTATAGAACAATACGAAACACTTTTAACAAAAATTAACGTCATTTTATGCGGGGGAGACGCTACATTTTTTGCAAACCGCATAAAATCACCGAACTTTGTAGAACCAGCTTTAGTGTTGATTGGTCTTAACAGAATATTAGAACATAATGTCGAAATTAAAAATCCTAGCTCACCAGACAAGCTTAATGAATCGTAAAGGCCTGCCTGTGATGGCTAAATTGAAAATTGTCTCTCTAGTAGTACTTGGTCTAGTACTGAATTCTCAGTGGTCTAGCGCCCAGCAAACCAATTCGCCATACTCCTACTTAGGTATTGGAGAGGTTGTTACAGAAGCCGGTTCTGTTAACTATATGATGGGAGGTCTTGGAGTAGCCAATGCTTCTGGCTTATATATCAACAATTTGAACCCTGCGTTGTTGGCTCGTAACCGTTATACACTTTTTGAAATGGGTGTAAATACGGAAGTGAAAGGTCTTCAAAACTCTTCTAAACGTTCGAATACTACACGTGGTACTATCGGCCCAATTTCTTTGGCTTTACCAGTAAGTCCGCGTTGGACAATGTTGTTGGGATTGCGCCCTTCTACTAATGTGGATTACTCTACTTTTGCTGTGAATAAACTCGATTTATTAGGAAAAGATAGTACAACTATTGCTTATAACGGAAGCGGAGGTTTGAACAAAGCTGTATGGTCAAACGGTGTTAAATTACACAAAAATATTTATGTGGGTCTTGAAACAAGCTATACCTTTGGGGTAATCAACAACGATATTACTACCCAAAACTTTAGCGATGGACAAAACTACCAAATCAAATTGGCTGACCGTACCAACTATTCTGGCTTTTTGTTCAAGTTAGGAACAGCTTGGCGTCCTAAAATTAGTAAGGAGTATTTCTTGAATATTGCTGCTACAGCAGATTTCTCACAAACCCTCAAGGCTAAATCACTTCGTCAGTTCCGTACCTTGGATGCTTCAGGAATCACCGCTATCAATGCCGACACGCTTACGCAGTCTACGAGCCATATAAAGCTACCTGCTACTTATCGTTTTGGGGTTAGTTTAGAAAAACCAGGCCAATTGAGCGTTTCGCTTGATTACTCGATGACGCAATGGACTGACTTTAGAAATGCCGAAGGTAATGCTGAGAAATTAGTGAATGCCTCTACATTGGCATTTGGCGCTGAATACATTCCTGATTTTGAAGCTATTTCTGGTTATTTCAACCACGTGGTCTATCGAGTAGGTGCTAGCTATACTCAGTCACCATATACAGTAACTGGAACATCAGGTGCCAAAGATTATAATTTTTCGGTAGGAGCATCTTTCCCAATGCGTACGATTTCTTACCTGAATGTGGCTTTTGTACATGGTAAAAGAGGCACTTTGGCAACAAATGGAATAGAAGAAGTCTATTCAAAAATTGTAGTTGGATTCTCATTGGGTGACTTCTCTTGGTTCCGCAAGCCAAAAATCGACTAATTAAATCAAGAAGGATAAATCTTTCGCTTGTTGTTGATTTATCAGAAAACTAATTGCGATTTTGGAATGAAAATAATCAAATATAAAGCGATAGGGTGTATTATTTGGGCTTGGACCTTGCTATTGGTTTCTTGTAAAAAAGAGGAAAAAGTTATTGAAAAAGGAATTTACAATGGACCATTGTCAGAGTTGCACGGTATCAATATGGCCTACACAGATTCTGCCAAAATTATGGTCAGAATGTCCACCGAAACGCAACTAACGCTTCAAAATGAGGATAAGGTCTATCCAAAAGAGGTAAGGATTTTCTTTTTTGATAAATTAGGAAATAATACCACAACGCTCAGAGGCGATTCGGCGAGGTTTATTCGCTCAAAAAACCTTTATCACATTATGGGGCGTGTGTTGGTAAACAACCAAATCAAAAATGAGACCTTACAAACCGATGAAATGTTTTGGAGTCCTGATACAAAGAAAGTTTACACAGATAAACCTGTTGATATCAAAACCCCAGAGCAAGTATTACACGGTGTAGGAATGGATTCTAATCAAGATTTTACTGATTATACGCTTCGTCGAGTAACGGGCGTACTAAGTGTAAAAAACTTGCCACAATAACAAAAAAGGTCAATCCTTCTATGGGTTGACCTTTTTTGTTAGGAGAATTTTTCTACTTCAATTCCGCAATAATATCACTTACTTTTTGCTCGTATGTTTTATTTAAAAATTCATTGTTATACCAATATTCGAGCTTTTCTACAATTTGAGGAAGATAGATAAATGATTTATTTTTGACATTCTCTTGTAAAGTCTTTTCTGCTTTGTTGTTATCTCCAATCAATCGAGCAATAATTACCTCATTGGCTCTATTGAAGTGCTCATAAAGGCATATTTTCCACTGGTTATATCCTTGTTGCGACATGTTATCTTTGATAGGCTCAAATAGAGCTTCCTTATCTTTCAGGAGGCTTTCATCTACTTTGTCGATTGCTGGATTAACAAATGAATGCCCAAACTCATGCACACAAATATCTCTTAACGAAGTAGAATTGTCATATCCTAATTGAAGGTTTGATACTTGATTCACTTCTTTTGGCTTGTTGAAAGAGGCAAAAATATTACCAATTGTATTGGCATTGCCTGTTGCAAAACCTTGTCCAAAAGGAATCGTGAGGCTAGGGTATAGTCGATAGTTTTGTACATTCTTGCTGTAAAGATGCTCCATCTCAACAATGAAACTTTCTTTTGGAATATTTTGCTCCACTTCCTGAATCATTTTTTTGTAATATGGACTATATCTTTTCAAAAAATCTTGAAAATTAATTTCAACAGCAAATGCATTGAATGCATTGACTAGCTTTTCCGCTTCTGCTTTGGAGGAATAATGGCTTAAAAAGGGATTATCTTCTTTCAATGTTGCATTAGGAAAATTGTCTAGCTGCAATAAGAAATTAGAGTTATGGAGATAAAAGTCTTTATCAAAGAAGGTTTTGATAATTGCTAAGTTTTTTGAGGCTAAAAAAGGCTTAAACTCGTTCCCAATTTTTGTGGTAATGGCATACAAATCCTTGATTTTTATTTTCTCCCCATGCATCTCAAATGTTTGGTCATCAGGAATATCATTGAAATCGCTAAGATTTAAAAGTGTGTAGCACAAACCTAACAACTCAATATTTTGATGATAGTTTACTTGTATTTTCTTTTCGATTAACGTAGGGTATGATAAGGCAAAGGAACCTTGAGCATTCTCTCCCGAAATTTTTAATACTTGAGATTGAGACAAACTAATTTTCTGATGATTGATTTTATTAGATGTGGACAATATCTTATTGTTTGATGCAAGTACAACCTTCCCTTTTGAAGTATTTATCGATGAGCTTAAATAAACCAAGGCGTTGGTTTGTTTTGGAAATTTTAGTTTTTCTGTACCAGTAAATTCATCGAAGCTGGCTTTAAGAAAGTTGTTGCTAGGATACTCACTTTTCCAGTTTTTTGTTACCGAGCACGAACTTACCATCATTGAAGCAATAAGCAATAAGGACAATTTTTTAGTCATTTGAGAGAGTTGTTTTAAGTGTAATACAATTTTAATTTGCGATAATACCTGAGTTCTAGGTAAAAAATATGATTTATTTGATAGAAGTAAACAGAACTTGTTGAATGGAAATTTACATAGTTGAAAGAAAAAACAAAACCTCGAAAGTCCACTAGTTGAAACTTTCGAGGTTTTGTTTTTTCTAAGTAAATTACTATTTATCGCATGAATCTAGGATTTTTTTGACAGCCTTTACCTCTGTAATGGTTTTTTCGCCACCCCACTCGTTGTAGATATAGGTCGTAATCTCGGCTACATCTATCGCCTGTAATTGCTTGTTGGCAGGCATCGGTTGGTGATAAGTTTTACCATTTACTACAATGGTATCGTTCAAGCCATTGCGGATACCACAAATAATTCGATTTTTATTGTTTTTCAAAAAATCAGAACCATTAATAGGAGGGTACAGACCTGCCAGTCCTTTTCCGTCTATTTGGTGGCAGTTTTCGCAATGCGTTTTGTACAAGGCTTGTCCATCGATATAATATTGCTTGAGTTTGACTTCCTCTTGACTTTGGCAGGCCGTCATTAGGGAAGTAACAAACAAGCCGAATAAGATTTTTTTCATAAGAATATACCTATATTAATAAGCTTTAGGCTTTAGGCT
>NZ_JBMLSD010000471.1:0-1740 GCF_049240685.1 Flectobacillus sp. | reverse complement strand
GCTTGGGTCAAGTATCCAGAATGATGTTGAATTCTGCTTTTTGTAATAAGCCTCTATCATTCGCTTTTCACGATGAGTATAAGCCCTGAGAGCGTTATACTCATAAAAGTTTATCATTATGCCTACTCGGTTCATAGGTCAAGAATTTCGCAAGTGTCGTCTACATAGAATATCCAATCGTCACCAGCCTCATCGGTATAGTACACTCTATTTCGTAGGTCGTTAGCTTGGCCTATATAGGTACCACCAACCTGAATTTCTGAATTTGTACTTCTTTTATCTTCGATAGAAAGTACTCTAAATCTTACTGCTTGCATGATATTTTTGATTTGAATGTGATTGGTTTCTACTACTTCCTTGATTTCATCTTATTTGCAACGGTCAGAAACTTGTTGAACCCTTCAATTGCTGATAGAAGCTCCTTGATTGTCTCAGACTGCTCTTTCTGACTTTGTTCGCTCTCCTTTTTGAGCTTCTGAAGCTCAGTTCTTAGCTTGTTGATTTCGGACTCTTGCCTTTTGTAGGTTCGAATGATATGCTGAACTGCTTTATTTGCTGAGTGTTGATACTTTTGTCTCATGACATCGTTGATGATTTCAACGATATCCTGATTTTCTCGACTGTCAAGGTCTCTCAGGTTTATAATTTTTAATTCCATTGTGCTACCAATATTTGATTTATGAATTGCTGTTGAGTGATGCTCCAGTTAGAGCTTTAATATTTTTGCTACCAAAAAGGTATCTGCAGAGGGAAAAAATGATAGTTTCCCTGGCATAAATTGGTAGCAACTAACGGACGTTTTTCTTCTGGAAATTATGGTACGAAGCACGATGTTTAGAATCACAAAATAGACTTCCCTTGCGCTTGTCTTTTAGTTTTTGACCACAGTATAGACAGTGACCAGTAGGAGCGAGGTTTGAATCTAATTCGAGGGATGTATTCTCTTCATCAATTTCTTCTTGAGATTCTTCATTCTGGTATTTGACAATTCCATTGTCAATTAGGTAAGAAAAGTCAACCCCTAAATCCAAGCAAAGAAACTGTAGTCTTATAGAATATTTTGACTTCTCGGTATTGTTAATGCATCCAAGGTATTTTCCGTAAGTGTAGATAATATCCTCACGTAGTTTGATAACTTGGCTATTCGTCAAATGACTGAAATTATCCATTGTCCATCTTGGAGAGTTAAGGTTGCTGGCTGAATGATTTTGTTTCTACAATCGGGTTCTGAGTCTTTCAAATAGATTGAAAAGTATTGTGCGCTCAGTCGGGTCGAAAAATTGATAATGTTACCTTGGTTTGAGAAATCGACATTAGCTTGTTGCTCCCAACGGTCTGATAGCCTTACAAATGTGATTCCTTTAGCTTTTGTGATGATGATGTATCTCATGTGTAGATGGGGGTACATTTGGTTTAATCGTTCCTACGATATCCATGATATCCATCTGAATGTTTCCCTGAAACTGCTGTCTGGTGATACCGAGGAAGTCCGAAAGTCTTTTGACAATTTGTGGAGTGACATTTCGGTCTCCCCTGAGCATTTTTCGGATGTTCGAATTATCTGGATTTTCTCCATATCCAAGTTCCTCTCTGATGATGCTATAGAGCTTTTTTCGCTCCGAAAGAGGCATTTCTTTGTATTTTCGCTTAATCTGGAGTGGAATTTTTGTAGGATTTTCAAAAGTCTTCATGTGACCCGATTTAAGTATTGTTGACCCGTTTTTTAGAGTGGTGTTGAAA
>NZ_JBMLSD010000470.1:15016-23723 GCF_049240685.1 Flectobacillus sp. | reverse complement strand
TTTTTAAACAGTTTTAAAACTGAAGCAAGAGTGAGTCCGAGACAAAGTCTCGAACAAGAAAATCGACAATCATCAGGATGATACATGATGGAGTGTAGATTTTTACAAGTTATATTTGACAATTTAGGCTTTCTATGATTTTTATCTTAATCAGCCATTCTTGATTGTATAACTTACCATTTTGACCGTGAAAAAAATCCTCAAAAATCTATTCATAGCCTTATTTGTCCTCCCAAGTTTCGCTTCGATTGGACAATCCCAAAAGCTTAATTTACAAGGTACTTGGCGGTTTGCCATTGATTCTTTGGATAAGGGTATCCAAGAAAAATGGTTTTCTCGAAAATTAAAAGATAAGGTAAAATTACCAGGCTCAATGCTTGAAAATGGTAAAGGAAATGCCGTTACACTGCAGACCCAATGGACAGGGAGTATTTATGATAGCTCATGGTATTTTAATCCCCGTATGGCAAAATACCGCCAAGGGCCTCGTCCAAAATTTCCTTTTTGGCTTACTCCTAAAAAACATTACGTAGGTGGCGCATGGTACCAACGTGATATTACCGTTCCAGCCAATTGGAAAAATCAACGTATTTGGCTTTACCTCGAACGCCCACATTACGAAACCCGTGTGTGGATTGATAATCAAGAAATAGGTTTGCAAAATTCTCTTTGTGTAGCCCATGTGTATGATTTGACAGGAAAACTTAGTACAGGAAAACATACACTAACAGTACGAGTAGATAATAAAACTAAAGAAATCAACGTAGGAAAGGATTCTCACAGTATAACGGACCATACACAAGGCAACTGGAATGGTATTGTGGGTAAAATGGAGTTGAGTACCGAAGGACAAGTTTGGCTTTCGGATGTGCAGGTGTATCCTAATGTAAAGGAAAAACTTGCTAAAATCGTCATTCAACTAGAAAATAATCTATCTGCTACAGTTTCGGGAAAAATTAACCTTATTGCTAAGAGTTTTAATGCCAATAAACAACATTCAGCCACACCGCTTACAGTAGATTTTAAGGCAGAAAAAGGTACTAATACCTTCACTTATACATTGCCCATGGGTGACGATTTTCTGACTTGGGATGAATACGTACCTGCTTTGTATAAGTTAAGTATACAGGTTTCGACGAAGGAAGGTGTGCAATCTGTAAGAGATGTTCAGTTTGGCATGAGAGATTTTGCTATCAATGGAACGCGTTTTGAAATAAATGGACGACCAATATTTTTGAGAGGCACCGTCGAAAATTGCCAGTTTCCCTTAACGGGATATGCACCAATGGATGTGGCATCTTGGGAAAAGGTTTTCAGAAAAGCCAAATCTTATGGGCTCAATCACTTCCGTTTTCATTCGTATTGCCCTCCCGAGGCTGCCTTTATTGCTGCCGATTTAGTGGGTATTTATCTACAACCTGAAGGGCCAAGTTGGGCAAATCACGGTTCCTCTTTGGGCGACGGTCACCCGATTGACCAATACATTATTGACGAAACCAACCGCATGGCTAAAGCTTATGGTAATTATGCCTCTTTTTGTATGTTGGCTTATGGCAATGAGCCAAGAGGAGGGAAGCAAGTGGATTATTTAACAAAGTTTATTAAATATTGGCAAGCAAAAGACCCTCGTCGCAAATACACAGGCGCCTCAGTAGCCATGAGTTGGCCGCTGGTTCCTGCCAACGAATATATGATTAAGTCGGGGCCTCGTGGTTTGCCTTGGGACAAGCTTCCTTCAGGCAGTGCTGATTTTGCCGAAAAAGTCAAAAATTTTACAGTCCCATATATTACTCACGAGTTGGGACAGTGGTGTGTCTTTCCGAATTTTGACGAAATCAAAAAATATAAGGGTTTGTATGAAGCTCGTAACTATGAACTTTTTCAGGAAGATTTAAAAGACCGAGGTATGGCCGACCGAGGCAGAGACTTCTTCATGGCTTCGGGCAAACTACAAGCCATTAGTTACAAGCACGAAATGGAAATGGCATTTAGAACGCCTCTTTCAGCTGGTTTTCAAATGCTTGGACTCAACGATTATTCAGGGCAAGGCACTGCCTTGGTTGGTTTGCTGGATAGTTTTTGGGAGGAAAAAGGATATATCGACGCTAAGGGTTTTCGTCAATTTTGTGATTCAACGGTTATTTTAACTCGTTTTCCAAAGTTTGTTTTTCTGCAAAATGAAAGTATACAAATACCTGTGGAGCTCTTTCATTTTGGACAAAAAGCCTTGTCAAAGTCAACTATTATTTGGCAGATTGTTGATACAGAGGGAAAAACTGAACTAGAGGGTGAGTTTCAGCCAGTAGATTATGCGATAGGAAATAATCTACCAGTTGGAAAAATCAATTTTGCTCCATCTGAAATCAATCAAGCCAAAAAACTATTGCTTAAAGCCTCTATTAAAGGTTCTTCTGTTCAGAACGAGTGGGAGTTTTGGGTATATCCGTCTACATTGCCTAATCTACTTTCTGAAGAAATTTATACCTGTAATAGTTTAGATGAAAAAGCTTTGCAGATTTTGGAAAAAGGAGGGAAGGTCTTTTTGCAAGCTGCTGGGAAAATTGAAAGGGGTAAAGAAGTCGTTAATTATTTACAACCTGTTTTCTGGAATACCTCATGGTTCAAAATGCGTCCTCCACACACATTGGGCTTTGTATGCGACCCAAAGCATCCAGCTTTTCAATCATTTCCTACTGATTTTCATGCCAATGTACAATGGTGGGAGTTAGTTCATAAAACACAGGTGATGCTCCTCGATGAATTTCCTAAAGGGTTCAAGCCAGTAGTTCAGCCAATCGATACATGGTTTTTGAACAGGCCGCTGGGTTTAATTGTGGAGGCCAAAGTGGGTAAAGGAAAGTTATTGATTTGTAGTGCAGATGTTACTTCGAACTTGGAAACAAGACCCGTCGCCCGTCAACTACTTTACAGTTTACAGCAATATATGGCTTCCACAGCGTTTAACCCGCAGGAATCAGTTGATTTACAGGTAGTAAAAAATCTGTTTGACAAGTCCTATAATCCTAATTTTAATACCTATACCAAAGACGCTCCTGATGAGTTGAAAGTGAAAAAGAATGGGATGAATCCTTAGAGTTCGCAAATTATCAACGTTCTTTTCCAGCAAGGATACGACTTAGGTTTTATCCTTGCTGGAATTTTTTTGAGGTAAGCATAAAAGCTAAAACCAATAACAAATAAGCTTATGAAGGTAGTCTAGCTTGTTGTGTAACTCTCTGAAAATGAGATTTTTAAGTAAAATGAAAGAGGTTTTATTAAAGATTAATAATAAAATATTTTAAAAACAAATCTGCTCTTTTGCTTCCTCATTTAACTTGTTTTGCAATAGATTTTATCCTGAAAATTCTACTTTAAAGATATTTTTCGGGAATTTTCTTGCTTTTTACGAGTATTTTCCTTGAAAAACTTATTATTAAAATAATTTACAATAAATTAATATTTAATAATTTATTTTATTAATTTGGTTGCGAAATCCAGTCAACCCTTTCTATTCTACTGATAAGGAGGTGGTTTGTAGGATTTTAAGTCAGCATTAACTTACCGTATTTAAACCATGAAAAACAATGAAAGGAGGGAAGGTTTTCCTCAGTAAACACTCTAAAACTATTTTAAACAAACTTGCTCATGTAGAGCTCAATTTTCAATTTTCATCTTTTTAATTCCTAACAATGAAAGCATGTAGAAAAATTTTTACTACGTTATTTGCTACACTCTTGATTTTGACTGGACAACTTGTTATGGCTCAACAAGTTGTCAAAGGTAAGGTTGTGGATAGCAATCAATCAGCCTTAGCAGGCGTAAGTATTTTAGTAAAAGGTACCACGAAAGGTACAGTAACCGACGGTTCTGGTAATTATACTATTTCGGTTGCCAAAAACGCATCATTAGTTTTCCAATCTTTGGGCTTTGCTACTAAGACAGTTGAAGTGTCGGGACGTACAACCATCGACGTGGTTTTGGAAGCTACTTCACAAGACCTTGATGAGGTGGTTGTTACGGCCTTGGGTATCAAGCGCGAACAAAAAGCACTAGGTTACTCGATAGGAACGGTTTCGAGTAAAGAAATTACTGCTTCGGGTAATACCAACTTTGCTTCGGCCTTGTATGGTAAAGTAGCTGGTGTCAAAATCACTACTGCGCCCGGGGGAGCTACCTCTGCCGTAAACGTACAAGTACGTGGGGTTAACTCTTTGAATTACAATACTCAACCGCTTTATGTGGTAGACGGTATCGTAATCCGTGATTTTAACCAAGCTGGTGCAAATGGCCTAAACAATGGCGGTTATTGGGACGACCAACGTATCCGTGGTAACGGTATTTTGGATATCAACCCTGCCGACATTGCGAGCTTATCGGTATTGAAGGGTGCTTCTGCAACAGCATTGTATGGTTCTGAAGCATCAAATGGTGTAATTGTGATTACAACAAAATCTGGTGTGAAAGGTAAAGGTATGGGAGTAGAACTTAATTACACGTATAACCAAGAGCGTGTGGCATTTACACCACAGTATCAGAATGTATATGGCCCTGGTTATGACCGTGCTACCAACTTGGCTGTAGGAGCTGATGCGGAAGGTTTTATCACAAACCCTGACGGTTCGAAGCGTGTAAACTTTAGAGCTTATGCTCAATTTGGACCTAAAATGGATGGCAGAATGATGCCTTGGTGGGATGGTACTATGCAGTCGTATAGCGCTAAGCCTAACAACTTCAACGATTTCTATCAAACAGGTTATAACTCAACGGTTAACGCAGCTTTCTCAAATGCTACTGATAAAGGTTCTTACCGTTTTTCTTATACAGGAACAGATTACGCTGGTATTATGCGCGGAAGTAATTTGAAACGTAATACTTTCAATTTGAACTCTTCTGTAAAATTGAGTAATAAAGTTACTGCTGATGTAGTGGTAAGTTATATCAACTCAAAAGTGCATAACCGTCCTGAACAAATCAACCGTGTAACAGCTAACTATGGTGGTTTCTTTAGCCGTGCAGAGGATATGAATAACTTCTTGAATCATTATCAAACTTCGCAAGGTTATAAATATGTACCATTCAATGTACCTGCTCGTAACCCTGCTGAAGCGTTCAAATACAATATTCGTGGTGGTGATATTATGGATTTGTTGTGGAATGCTTTGCGCAACAGCGAGGACGAAAATCAGGATCGTGTACTGAGCTCGGTTACTTTGAATTACAAAATCAATAATGAATTTGGTTTGCGTGGTCGTGTGGGTAATGACTTTACTAGCTTGGGTACTGAAGTGAAAAAATACAATGAGTTCCCAACTTTATTCAACTCAGGTAATAGTACAGGCGAATACCGTGTAGCAAGTGGTCGTTATTCAATCGTATACGGTGATGCGATGTTGACTTATGCAAAAAAATTGAATACTGATTTTGATTTGACTGCTTCGGCTGGTGTACAAGGTCGTCAGGAAAAATACTATGACCAATCTGTAGGTACAAATGGTGGTTTGGTAATTGAAAACTGGTTTAGTATGAACAACTCTACTAACGTATTGAATGCTAGTGCTGCTCGTAGAGAAATGATTAAGTTTGCTTACTTGGGGACATTGAATGCAGCTTACAAAAACATGTTGTTTGTAGAAGGTACAGCTCGTCAAGAATACTCTTCAACATTGCCAGCAGGAAATAACAGCTATTTCTATACTTCGGTAAACTCTGGTTTTGTGTTCTCGGATGCTTTCCAAATGCCTAATTTTATGAACTACGGTAAAATCCGTGCTTCTTATGGTATTGTAGGTAATGCGCCTCCTTTGTATGTAGCTAACACAACGTATTCGCAAACAATTTTGCAAACTGCAAACGGTCCAGTTCCAGCTTTGCGTGCTAGCTCTAGCTATGGTAATGACAATATCAAACCTGAGCAAAAGTTTGAAAATGAATTTGGTTTAGAAACCAAGTTTTTCAAAAATAAATTAGGTTTTGACCTGACTTACTACAACAGCCGTATCAAAGACCAAATCCTTCAAACGTCGATTCCGACAAGTACTGGTGCTAGTTCGGTGTTGGCAAACGTAGGTGAACTTCGCTCGTTTGGTTGGGAGGCATCGATTTATGCAACACCAATCAGAACTCGCGATTTCTCTTGGAATACTCGTATCAACGCTGCCATCAACCGTACCAAGGTAGAGAAATTGGCAAAGGGTATCCCTCAGTTAGTGGCGTATGATGCTGACCAATCGGCCATTAAAATTGTAGCTGACGAAGGTGATTACTTAGGAAATATCTATACTCACGTACGTGCTACTGACTCAAAAGGTAACTTTATTATCTCTGAGGATGGTCTTTATACTTTGACTTCTGACTACAAAAAAGTAGGTAACGTAATGCCGAAATTAATCGGTGGTTTCTTGAACTCATTTACCTACAAAAACTTTAGTTTGGATATCAACATGGATTACCGTATCGGCGGACAATTGGTATCAAATCCATTGTTGTATGCAACAGGTGCGGGGATGTTTGAAAGTACGATGAAATATCGTGATGCCGAAAACGGTGGTTTGCCATATTATGTAGATGCAAGTGGCAACAACGTATTGTTATCGAGCCACACGGCTACTGCTCCAAACGGCGGAAAAGTATATCATGATGGTGTATTGTTGGATGGTGTAACCGCAAACGGTGAGAAAAATACCAAAATTATTGATGCCGCTTCTTATTACATGAATACCTATACTTGGGGGGCTACAGGATGGTACGAAAACGGTGCTGTGTATAACAATAGCTACTTGAAAGTTCGTGAAGCAATTTTGTCTTATACCTTGCCAACGGCAGTTGCTCAAAAATTACGCTTGCAAAATGTTCGTGTGTCTTTGATTGGTCGTAACCTATTCTACTTGTACCGTACTTTGAAAAATCTTGACCCAGAAGCACCAATTGGTACAAGCTGGAACCGTCAGGGTATCGACGAAGGTTCGACAGCGGCAACTCGTAGCTTTGGTGTGGCTTTACACGCTAGTTTTTAATCAACCAATCAGACATTTTATTTAGAAAAGTATGAAAAAGACATTCATCAAAATAAGTGCGATGTTAGCGATTGTAGGTACATTGAGTAGCTGTAAAGACCAACTCGATGATTTGTATCTGAATCCTGAACAAACGACGACTCCTTCTATTGAGAAATTTTTTACCCAAATTCTCAACAACGACCGTATTTATCCAAAATATTGGGATATGCGTACTTTCGCGTTGACTCACGCTGGGGTATTTTCTCAGGTAATTTCTTTTACCAACGATAAATTTATTTACCGCGAACAGGCGCAATATACCGAGCAACGCTGGGGTGATTATTACACCACCAACGGAAATGGCAGTGGTCCTTTGGCTCATTATCGCGAAATTGAAAAGCAGTATGCCAAACTTTCTGCCACCGAAAAACAAAACGCAGATGTGTTTGTAAATGCTTCTAAAGTAGCCATGTTGGAGCAAACTGCTCAAATGGTTGACCTTTGGGGAGATATTCCGTTCTCAGAAGCAGGTATGCTAAACCTAAACGGTTCAATCGTTTCGCCAAAGTATGATGATGCTAAAGAGGTATATAATAGCGTTATCTCGGGTTTGAAAGATGCCGCAAATTATTTTGCTACAGCTAACTTGAGCAGCGTTACGGCTAGTTCTTTCAAGAAACAAGATATCCTTTTCCAAGGAGACGTGACTAAATGGCGCCGTTTGGCCAACTCTTTGCGTTTGCGTGCTTT
Source organism: Flectobacillus sp. (assembly GCF_049240685.1). Taxonomy (NCBI): domain Bacteria; kingdom Pseudomonadati; phylum Bacteroidota; class Cytophagia; order Cytophagales; family Flectobacillaceae; genus Flectobacillus; species Flectobacillus sp. The sequence goes on along the minus strand of NZ_JBMLSD010000470.1, from coordinate 15,978 downwards.
AATGCGTATTTCATTCGTGGATGAAGCAAAAGCAAAAGCCGAAGTGATGGAAATGTTGAATAACCCAACTCAATATCCTTTGTTGGAAGAAACAACCCAAAACGCTTTGTTGAACCCTGTAACAACTTATGTCGACAACTTGCGTAATGCTTTTTATGAGTCAAACAACCATTTGGGGGCTTCATTCTTATTAGACAAAGTGTTGAAACCTGCAAACGACCCTCGTATTGCGGTAATTTATGACAAAGGTGGTCGTCAGGATGGTAGCAAATGGGTGGCCAATACAGATTATAATGCGATGCCTTTGGATTTGAACTCAAACGACCAAGCTACTAATATTACAAATGGTAAATATGCTGTGCTTGATTCAGCTACATTTGTGTACAACAGCAAATTGCCAGGTGTAATTTTTACTTCTGCCGAAACACATTTGTTGAAAGCTGAAGCCTACGAGCGTTGGGGAACTACCACCGATGCAGCAGCTGCCTACAATAAGGGTGTAGCTCAATCCATTGCTTATTATTATGCATTGAATAACTTGAGTAATAGCACAGCTCCAAAATTAACTGCTCCATCTACTGCAGCTGTAAATGATTTCTTGGCAAATTCTAGTATTAAATATGCTGGTTCTTCGACTCAGAAATTAGCTTTGATTTGGACACAAAAATGGGTGCAATTTGGCTTTATGCAATCGGTGCAAGCTTGGTCTGAACTTCGTCGTACAAAATATCCTCAGTTGACTTTTGTAGCGGATAATACTTCTGGTTTTGCTTTACCACCAAACAGATTGACTTACCCTGGTCGTGAACGTACATTCAACCCGAACTATAGCGCCGTTTCAGCAAAAGATACACGTGACGCGAAGATTTTCTGGGATGTAAAATAAAAATAAATAAGTGAAAAACTGAATGATAATAAAAATCCCCCTCATCTATATGGACGAGGGGGTATTTTTTTGAGTG
>NZ_JBMLSD010000470.1:13436-14916 GCF_049240685.1 Flectobacillus sp. | reverse complement strand
TTTTTTTTGTCCTTGCCTCAAAGGCAACCTATTTTAGGCAAGGACAAAGGATAATTCACAATTCACAATTCACAATTCATCATTCTAAGTGTTCTGCTATCTCCATAATTCTGTGAAGTAATAAGTCGATTTCGTCGTCGAGGGTAGCTAGATTACTACTTGAAATATTTTCTGGATAATATCTTAAATAGGTCGTTACGGCCTCACGAACCCACTGAAGGTTTTCGTCGGTTACCTCTGGTGTCGATAAGGCTTGACTCAATGAGTTTGATAAAATATCTTCTGCTCTCAGTCTTAATAATAAACCTGTTTGACCAGTAAGTGATTCTTGCTCAGTGAAGCACTGAACTAAATGTTCGAAATTGGCTTTGAGCAATCTCAGATACACGAGGGTTAACGTTTCCATGGTAATTCGTTGGCTGGTAATACGATGATTCTACTTTGCATTGCAGGATTGATGGCTCTAAAATCAAAGCTTCCATCTGCTTTCTTTAATCTACGATATACGAGTGGGATTAGTATTTGTTCGGCTCCACCCGCCAAATAGGGTTGACCAATATTTAGACTGTTTGAGAGTTTTTGTGCCGCCGCTAATCCTCTCCAAACCCAGATGCCTCCCGCAGGAACGGTATATTCTACGATATTCTTAAAGCTATTCCATTCTGGTTGAACCGCAGTGCCTCCAATTACCTCCGAGATGGATGTTGGTTTGGTACGCGTCCAATAGCCTCCCGTAAATTGATCCCATCCATCATTACAAACTCTATACAATTTTGTCCCTTCTGGTAATTGCTCCAAATTGGCGGTATTATTCACAAAAGACATCACATCTGGCGGATAGCTTACCGCAAAGTCGGGGTCAAAACTGCCACTTGGTAATTTTACCTTGAAGTTCGCAAATTGCGTTCCTTGCGAAAAACCATTGGGTTGATAAGACCCATTGGCTAAACCCGGAAAATCGAAGTTACGAATAATTACCTTTCTGTGATAAATACTCAAGGCGTTGTTGAGGTCAGTGTAAAGTTTGAGCTTGTTTGATGTCGTGTCAAAAGTACCTTTTAAGATGCTTTCGTTGAGACCATCACGAATCCATTTCGATAAAGTCGTATCTGAACCTGCGGGCAAACTACTACTTAGTTGCACAATCCAAGCACGGGTACTGTCTTTTGAAATGGTAATGCCAGAAAAAGAAAACGAATTAAATGATAATAGTAATAAGGTACAAAGCATCAAGTGCTTCAAGGTAGGTTGGGTTTTCATAGTTGTTTGTGTCAATTGAAAGGAAATTAATTTAAGATTACGAAGGTAGAGATTATTTTTAAATTACAAACGCAGAGATTTTAATTTAAAATATTAAAATATACTCTGTTTTGTTTTAGTTTGAATGTTTTAGGAACGATTTATTCATTTACAACAAAAAAACGCCTTGCTAATGGTGAGTCAGCAAGGCGATGAATCAATCAAACGATGGTGGATTTGG
>NZ_JBMLSD010000470.1:0-13336 GCF_049240685.1 Flectobacillus sp. | reverse complement strand
CTTGCTAATGGTGAGTCAGCAAGGCGATGAATCAATCAAACGATGGTGGATTTGGAATTTCAGAAATTTGGCTGTATTCCTTACATTTTCCTTCCTTGATGAATGTGTTGCTCGACAAGGCTACCTATGTATATCCGAGTTTTGCTGTCGCGAATTGGTCAGTGGGACACTGACCACGGATGGAAAACAGTTTTAAACTGTTAAAAAAATGAGTCCAAGACTAAGTCTTGAACTAGAGACCTTTACTTTTGTCAAGCAATCAGAAAATTTAAGTTGTTTTGAGTATAAGGTACTGATGTTCAAAGTTTTAAACTCACAACTCACAACTCACAACTACTTAAACTCAATCCATTCTAGGCTACACAAGTCTTTGTTTGGTGTATCTTTTTTGGTAAAGACAAAATACAAATCTTGCTTCCCTGCCTGTGCTTGGATACTCACCGTTTGTTCGGTGTACTTATCCCAAGCCCCCGTTGGACTATACGACAATGTACTTATCACAGCGCCCGTTGGCGAACCTGTATGAACTTCCAAGGTAGCAGCCTTATCTCTCGACGAGAATTTGTAGGTCAATTCACGAATACCTTTCAAATCGATATTTTTCAATACAAAATATGAACCGTTGTGAATAAAGCCCAAACGCTTATCTTGACGACCAAGATTATGCAATTCATCGGCTTCGGCACCATAAACACGATTTGGACGCAATACCAAAGTCGCAGTTTTGTTTAAGGCAAGTATCGTTTTTGGTTTTCCTGTAGGTGCTACCAACGAACCTTTGTCGGTGTACGAAGCGGTAATCACATAGCGACCTTCTTGCTCTTTGCCTACGTGCTCTTTCAAAGATGCTGTTCCTTTTGGCGCAATACGGTTTTCAACTGGCTCTGTACCCAACGACAAGATATATTTCACCATTTCGGTAGTTTCCTCTCTCGAAAGTTGTGGGTGCGCGCTCATTTCACGGTCGCCCCAAAGACCTCCACCGCCAGTGATAATCTTGTTGGCTAATTTGGCAATAGCCGTTTTGTCATCACGGTATTTTTTGGCTACTTCCTTAAATGCAGGACCTGCCGAAGGCGCATCTAATTGGTGACAAGCTTTACAATCCGAACCTGCAATCAACGATTTTCCTAAGCTAAAGGTAGAAGTCAACTGTTGGTGACCCATTTGTGGCTCTCTACTTACTTTTGGAATATAGTTCAAAACTACCTTTACACGTTTGGGGTCAATGATTTTATCCTCTTGGTCTTTTACTTCAACCGCATATTTGAGGCTCCCAGCATTTGCCTTAAAGAAGGTACTGTTTTCGTCGGTAGAAATTGCCACATCAGGAAGTGTATTTCCCACTTTAATAGTTAGCATTTTGGTATTGCTCAATCCAGCCTGATCTTTTACGGTTAAGGATACTTTATAAATACCATTTTTCTTAAAAGTATAGCTCGGATTTATTTCGGTAGAAGTTTTGTTTGCCTCAAATTTCCACAAATACGAAAGCTTATCTCCTTTATCATAATCTATACTTTGCTCGCCACGAAATTGAACCGTCATTGGTGCCAAGCCAATGGTATCTTGTGTAATTGCTGTTGCTACTGGCGCTCTGTTGCCTCCATTAAAATCAATTTTTACCAAACGAGCATCTTCGTTATCTATGCCATATACAGAGCCGTATTCCAACATATACATACAACCATCTGGGCCAATTTCGATATCCACTGGACGACGGAAATCGCCCGATTTTGGCATGAATGGCTCCATAGATTGGTAATTTTGATTTTCATCTAATCTTACTGCAAATACCCAGTTGCGCATCCAGTCATAGATAAATAGGGCTTTGTCATAATAAGATGGCATTTTGCTTTTATTGGCTATGTTGGCATCATAATGATACACTGGCCCCCCCATAGCACAACGCCCGCCCACTCCCAATTCTGGAAACTCCGCTGATTTGTTGTATGGATACCAAATCATGGCCTTTTGGGTAGGAGGGAGGTTTTTGATACCTGTATTGTTTGGGGAAAGATTGATTGGAGCGTTGGGCTCGAATAACTCGCCCACTTTTTTTGTGGCAAAATCATATTGAAAATAAGGCTTGCTATCTCCTACAAAATAGGGCCAACCATAGTTGCCCGCTTTTTTTGCTTGGTTGATTTCGTCATAACCTCTTGGTCCTTGTACGCCATCATTTCCTGCATCCGGACCAATTTCGCCCCAATACACAATCGAGGTTGCGGGGTCTACCGAAATACGGTAAGGATTACGACAACCCATCACATAAATTTCGGGACGAGTGCCAGCAGTGCCTTTCGGAAAAAGATTACCTTCTGGAATGGTATAAGTGCCATCTTTTTCGACATGAATACGTAAAATTTTACCACGTAAATCATTGGCATTTCCAGCCGAGCGCTGTGCATCAAAAATCGCACGCCCCTCGCGAGAATCAATCGGCGCATGGCCGTTCGACTCAAACGGAACGGTATTATCGCCTGTTGAAATAAACAAATTGCCATGAGCATCCCAAGCCAGCGAGCCCCCTGTGTGCGCGCTCACCTCCAAATCTATCGGAAACTCGATAATCGATTGCTCACTTGCTAAATCAAGATTACTTTCGCTATCTACTTTGATACGAGAAATACGCTGTCTGGTTTGTTCTTTATCCTGAATCGTATAGAAGAAATACAAATAGTGATTTTCTTTGAAATTAGGGTCAATACTCATTCCCAACATTCCATTCAGGTATTTATCAACGGCTTTTACTGGAAAATCATACAACAGACGAGTTTTCTTTTTGGCAGGTTCGTATACATAAAACTTTCCTGCACGTTCCACAAAAAACACACGACCATCGGGCGCAACGGCCAATTCCATAGGTTCGTTGAGGTCGTTAGATAAGACAGTTTTGGTAAAACGATTTTCGTCAGGACGGTTTAGGGTATCCACCTTTGAAAAAACCTCAGAAGGATAGGTTGAGGTAGGTGCTGGTTGCTGAATCAAAGAGTACAAACCCAAAGATGCCCCAACAAGCACAGAAAGTTTAGAAAGTGACATAGTTTTTGATATAGTTAATTAATCTTTTAAGAAATGGCCTCAAAAGCCATAAGTTTTTTGGTTTGGGTTTAAAATTAGCGTTATCAAGCCAAAAAACTAACCTGCTTTAACGCATTTGAGCTTTTTGTTTTAGATATAAGGCAACAGGCACAAGGCAAAGAGTGTTAAAAAATGTTTTTTAGTAACCCGAGATATATTTTTGCCGAAAGCCCAAAGCTGAAAGCCGTAAGCTCAAAACTTAAACCTTATTTTGAATACTAACTTAATAGAGTACCAAAAATTAAAATTATACCCATTTGGGGAGGGAAATTGTATAGTCTGGTTTTTTGCAGAAGATTGAGCAATGAATTCCTTTGTAGAAAAGTTACGGTTGTTTATTAATGTATTTCAAGAATGGGTAATAGTCTTTTTTCAATCGCTAGCTGTTCCAAGTTTAAAAACTTGGAACGCCGAATAAGAAGCAGTCTCCGACTGCGACCTTGCTCAAAGTGAACCTACTAAAATATTCAATCTTTGCTGTTGGTTGTGCTGGTGGTGCAGTCGGAGGCTGCATTTGATTAATTGTTCCAAGTTCTTAAACTTGAAACAGCGACGTAAATTTTACCTATCCTTTCCAATTCTTGACACATTGCGTCAAGAATTGAGCTGGTCTCACTACCGTCTGCTTTGAAGATTAGATATAGCGCAAAAACAACAAAGCAAATTAGTCTACATAAAGATAGTAAAGTGAAATTTTGATACTAAATGATAGGGGTATAAATTTGTACCTTTCAGGAATAGACATAAATGTATGACTACAGAAGCCCAAATTGAAAAAAGACTACTCGAAACCCTGAGTAAACTCAAATACACTTATCGCCCTGATATTCGTGATGGTGATGCACTTATCCAAAACTTTAAAGAGAAGTTTGAAGCCCTCAACCGAGTTCACTTGTCAAATGCTGAGTTTGATAGGCTGATGGAAAAAATCATCAATCCCGACGTATTCGCAGCTGCTAAAAACCTGCGTGAGCGTGAAACCTTTATCCGTGATGATGGTACGCCTCTCCAATATACTTTGGTCAATATCAAAGATTGGTGCAAAAATGATTTTGAGGTAATCAATCAATTACGCATCAATACCCGCAATAGCCATCATCGTTTTGATGTTATCTTGCTATTCAATGGTATTCCTGTGGTACAAATTGAACTCAAATCCTTGGAGGTGAATCCTCGAAAGGCAATGCAACAAATTGTTGACTATAAAAGCGACCCGGGCAATGGCTACGGCAATACTTTGCTGTGTTTTATGCAATTGTTTATCGTCAGCAACCAAACTAATACTTATTACTTTGCCAATAACACCAACAAGCATTTTGTATTTAATGCCGATGAGCAATTTTTGCCTGTTTACCAGTTCGCCAACGAAAACAACCAAAAAATAACGCATCTCGATGATTTTGCCGAAAAGTTTTTAACCAAATGTACCATAAGCCAAATGATTAGCCGCTATATGGTATTGGTGGCAAGCGAGCAAAAACTGCTAGTGATGCGTCCTTATCAAATATATGCCGTAAAGGCTATTGTCGATTGTATTCACCAAAACCGTGGCAATGGCTATATTTGGCATACAACTGGCAGTGGCAAAACGCTTACTTCGTTCAAAACGGCTACTTTACTGAAAGATAACCCCGACATTGAAAAATGTTTGTTTGTCGTTGACCGCAAAGACCTCGACCGCCAAACTCGTGAGGAATTCAATAAGTTCCAAGAAGGCTCTGTCGAAGAAAATACCAATACGCATACATTGGTACGACGCTTACTTTCAGAGGATTATGCCGACAAGGTAATCGTAACGACTATCCAAAAACTGGGCTTAGCTCTTGACGAAAAAAGCGAGAATAACAAAAAACGAAAAAAAGATGGCAAGCAAACCTATAAAGAACAATTAGAGCCTTTGCGTAATAAACGCATGGTTTTTATTTTTGACGAATGCCACCGTTCACAATTTGGGGATAACCACAAGGCTATCAAAAACTTTTTTCCAAAAGCTCAATTGTTTGGCTTTACAGGTACGCCTATTTTTGATCACAATGCTTCTTATACTCAAATAGACGGCACAGAAGGCTCGTATAAAACCACCGAAGATATTTTTGAAAAGCAATTACACGCCTATACCATTACGCACGCTATCGACGACAGAAATGTACTGCGTTTTCATATCGACTATTTCAAAGGTGAAGGCAGTGTAAAACCTCAATCGGGTGAGTTTGTTACGCAAAAAGGTGTAGTAGAGGCTATTCTGAGCAAGCACGATGCCGCCACACACGAACGCCGTTTCAATGCTATTTTGGCTACGGCTTCTATCGACAAGGCTATCGAGTATTATCGTTTGTTTCAGGAAATGCAAGCACAGCGTTTGGCTGAAAACCCCGACTTTAGACCGCTCAATGTGGCTTGTGTGTTTTCGCCTCCTGCCGAAGGAAATAAAGATGTAAAACAAATTCAGGAGGATTTGCCCCAAGAAAAATACGATAACGAAAAAGAACCCAATTTAAAGAAAGAAGCCCTCAAGGCAATTCTGGACGACTACAACCGCCAATACAAAACCAACCATACCATCAATGAATTTGATTTGTATTATCAGGATGTACAACAGCGTATCAAAGACCAAAAGTATTCTAATGCCGATTATCCGCATCACAACAAAATTGATGTAATTATTGTGGTAGATATGTTGCTTACGGGTTTTGATTCTAAATACTTGAATACGCTCTACGTCGATAAAAACCTGAAATATCATGGCTTGATTCAAGCGTTTTCTCGTACCAATCGTATTTTGAATGACAGCAAACCTTACGGCAATATTCTTGATTTTCGCCAACAACAAGATGCCGTTGACGAAGCCATTGCCTTGTTTTCGGGCGAGGGTATCAGCCAAGCCAAAGAAATATGGTTGGTTGACCCTGCTACGGTAGTGATTGATAAATATAAAAATGCGGTTGCCGAACTCGAAACTTATATGCAGTCGCAGGGCTTGGCATGTTTACCGCAAGAAGTAAACAACCTCAAAGGCGATATGGCTCGTAGTGAGTTTATCAATCGCTTTAAAGAAATACAACGCCTGAAAACCCAAATTGACCAATATACCGATATTGACGAAACACAACAGCAAAGTATTGCCGAATTGCTTCCCGAAGACGACCTGCGGGCTTTTAGGGGTATGTATTTAGAAACAGCGAAGAGCCTCAAAACCAAGCAAGAAAAAGAAGGCTTTGAAGCAAGCCCCGAAATACAACAATTAGATTTTGAATTTGTCCTTTTTGCCTCCGCTATTATCGACTACGATTATATCATGGGGCTGATTTCAAGATATACGCAATCGACCAAACAAACCATGAGCCGTGAGCAGTTGGTAAGCCTCCTTTGCTCAAGTGCCAATTTGATAGACGAACGTGACGATATTATTGCCTATATCAATAGCCTTGAAGTGGGCAAAGGCTTGAACGAAAACGAAATAAAAACAGGCTACCAACAATTTAAAAACCAAAAAGCCCACCAAGCACAAGTAGCCATTGCCCAAAAACATGGCTTAGAAGCCCAAAGTTTGATAGATTTTGTAGCCCGTATTTTAGACCGTATGATTTTTGATGGCGAGCAACTTACCGACTTGCTTGCACCGCTTGAACTGGGTTGGAAAGCCCGTAGACTCAAAGAAATAGCTTTGATGGAAGATTTAGTGCCATTTTTAAAACACACCGCCCAAGGGCGTGAAATAGCTGGATTAGCAACGTATGAATAAAGAAACACATAATACCCTTGTACCTGCTTTACGCTTTCCTGAATTTCAGGATGAAGAGGGTTGGGAGGAGAAGACTATTAGCGAAATTGGTAAAATAATTACGGGAAATACTCCAAATACAAAAGAACGTAGTTATTATGGAGGGGAAAGATTATTTGTATCTCCTTCTGATATTGGTGAACATCGTTATATAAATCAAACTCTTACAACACTAACAGAAATAGGATATTCCAGTACAAGGCATATAAAAGCAAATAGTATCTTATTTGTTTGTATTGGTTCTACTATTGGTAAAATAGCTCAAAATAAAATAGAATGTGCGACCAATCAACAAATAAACTCAATAATACCTTTTGATAGTATTTCAAATAACTTTTTATATTCAATTCTTGAAAATATTGCACCAAGAATTGCTGAAATGGCAGGAAATCATGCTGTTCCAATCATTAATAAATCAGCTTTTTCATCTATTCTAATTTGTGTTCCATCCCTTCCCGAACAGCAAAAAATAGCCGACTGTCTTTCTTCTTTAGATGAATTGATACAGACCGAAAGCCAAATATTAGAAGCCCTCAAAACGCATAAAAAAGGCTTGATGCAGCAGCTTTTCCCTGCCGAAAGCCAAACTGTACCCCAATTACGCTTTCCTGAGTTTATGGATGATGAGGAGTGGGAGGAAAAGAGTTTGGGAGAGGTTGCCAATATTGTAACAGGGAATACTCCAAGTACAAATGAACTTAGTTACTACGGAGAAGAAAAACTATTTGTTTCTCCTGCTGATATTTCTGAACAAAGGTATATAACTCAGACTAAAACAAAACTTACAGAAATAGGATTTGCACAAACAAGGAAAGTAAAAGCCAATAGTGTTTTGTTTGTTTGTATAGGTTCTACAATTGGAAAAGTTGCTCAAAATAAAATTGAATGTGCAACTAATCAACAGATTAATTCTTTAATACCTAAAGATGATTCCTCTGGAGATTTTCTATATTCAATTTTAGAATATAAAGCATCAACATTTGCATCTCTTGCTGGTAAGCAAGCCGTGCCTATTATAAATAAAACAGTGTTTTCATCTGTTGAATTGTATTTTCCTAAAATAGCAGAACAGCAAAAAATAGCCGATTGTTTATCTTCCTTAGATGAACAAATAGCCACCAAAAGCCAACAAATAGAAGCCTTGAAAATACATAAAAAAGGCTTGATGCAACAATTGTTTCCTACGATAGATGACAGAAACACATAACCTATACTTGTTTTACTCTTAGCAGGCGAATTAATTCGCCTGCTAAGAGTAAAACAATACAATAACAATTCATGAGTCAGAATAAAATACATCAATATAAAAAACTCTCAAAACTGGCTATTCGGTTGCGTGACGACCTTAATAGTCAGGATTTTGTATTGCTCTACGCCTACAATGGCACAGGAAAAACAAGGCTTTCGATGGAGTTTAAAGACCGAGGCAAAAAGCAGCTTGGACAAGCAGATACGCTATACTTCAATGCTTTTACCGAAGACCTTTTTTCATGGGAAAACGATTTAGCCAACAATAGCGAGCGTTATTTAAAAATCAATGCCAATTCCAGCTTTTTCAATGGTTTGCGTCAACTGGCATTAGAACCCAGAATCTCTAATTATCTCAGTCGCTACGCCAATTTCGATTATCAAATTGATTACGATAATTGGCGAATCATCTTTTCTAAAGGCGATACCAGTCATATAAAAGTATCGAGAGGAGAAGAGAATATATTTATCTGGTGTATTTTCTTGGCAATTTGTGAAGTAACACTCGACGACGACCAAGCTTATCAATGGGTAAGATACTTGTATATCGACGACCCCATTTCTTCTTTAGACGACAACAATGCCATAGCCGTAGCCAGCGATTTGGCAAAGCTACTCAAACGAGGCAGAAGTCGAGTAAAGACCGTTATCTCTTCACATCATGGCTTGTTTTTTAATATCATGTACAACGAATTGAAAAAACACCCATGTAACCAATATTTTTTACATAAAAACGGAGAAGAAAGTTATACTTTGCAAAAAACCAATGATACACCTTTTTTCCATCACGTAGCCTTATTAAGTGAATTAAAGAAAGTATCAGATTCGGGTAATATCAATACGTACCATTTCAATATGTTGCGAAGTATCTTAGAAAAAACGTCAAAGTTTTTTGGTTTTGATGATTTTTCCGCCTGTATTTACGGCATAGAAGACGAAGTACTGTATGCAAGAGCATTAAACTTACTCAGTCACGGCGATTACTCGATATACCAACCCGTAGAAATGGGGCCAGACAACAAAGCACTTTTTACAAGCATATTAGAAGCATTTTTGACGAAGTATAGGTTTGAATTACCCCAACTACTCGCAGAAAACACAAGACAACAACCATCAGCATGACCGTACACGACCAACAACAATTAGGTAAAACCCTTTGGAATATAGCAGACCAGCTTAGAGGTGCCATGAGTGCCGATGATTTTCGGGATTATATGCTATCCTTTCTTTTTTTACGCTACTTGTCGGATAATTACGAAGCAGCCGCTCAAAAAGAATTAGGGTCAGACTATCCAGTATTAGACAAAGAAGACAAACGCACACCGCTAAATATATGGTACGAAGACAACCAAGCCGATATAGCCGAGTTTGAGCAACAAATGCGTAAAAAAGCACATTATGTAATAGAACCACCATATTTGTGGAGTAGCATAGCCGAGCAGGCTCGCACCCAAAAAGATGAGTTATTAGATACGCTTCAGAAAGGTTTCAAATATATTGAAGAACAATCCTTTAATAGTTCGTTTAAAGGATTGTTTTCAGAAATCAAGTTAGATTCTGATAAGCTGGGCAAATCGTATAAAGAACGCAACAAAATGCTATGTTCAATCATTCAGAAAATAGCAGAAGGTATCGCACAATTTTCTACCGATACCGACATTTTGGGCGATGCTTACGAGTATTTGATTGGGCAATTTGCGGCAGGTTCGGGCAAGAAAGCAGGCGAGTTTTATACCCCACAACCTTTGTCGAGGATACTTTCTGAGATTGTCAGCCTCGACAGCCAAGAACCACAGACAGGCAAAAGGGCGAAATTAGACAAAGTACTTGATTTTACTTGTGGTTCGGGGTCTTTGTTATTGAATGTACGCCATCAATTAGGCAAAAACGGCATAGGTAAAATTTATGGGCAAGAAAAGAACATTACCACCTACAACCTTGCCCGTATGAATATGCTTTTGCATGGTGTAAAAGATACAGAGTTTGCTATTTATCACGGCGATTCACTTTTGAACGACTGGGACATTCTAAACGAGAGGAATCCAGCAAAGAAAATAGAATTTCAAGCCATTGTAGCCAATCCACCTTTTAGTTATCGCTGGGAACCCAACGAAGTAATGGGTGAAGATTTCCGTTTCAAAAGCTATGGATTAGCTCCTAAGTCGGCAGCCGATTTTGCTTTTTTATTACACGGCTTTCACTTCTTGAGCAAAGAAGGAACAATGGCAATTATTTTGCCTCATGGTGTATTGTTCAGAGGCGGAGCAGAAGAAAGAATCCGTACCAAATTATTGAAAGATAACAACATAGATACCATAATAGGCTTGCCCTCCAATTTGTTTTTTTCAACAGGGATTCCCGTTTGTATTTTGGTATTGAAAAAATGTAAGAAATACGACGATGTGCTGTTTATCAATGCCAGCGAGCATTTTGAAAAAGGCAAACGCCAAAACAACTTATTGCCAGAGCATATTGATAAAATTATTGCTACTTATCAATACCGCACTGAAGAAGAACGCTATGCTCGAAGAGTTTCGTTGGAAGAAATAGAGCAGAATGGCTATAATCTCAATATATCTCGTTATGTAAGCACAGCTATAGCCGAAGAAACCATCGACTTGCAGGCGGTTCATCAAGAATTGGTAAGCCTTGAGCAAAAAGCCCAAGAAGCCAGAGCAAAGCATAATCAATTTTTGAAGGAATTGGGTTTGCCAACGATATAATATCCTGCTATACTAGTTCAAGACTTAGTCTTGGACTCATTTTCTTAACAATTTAAAACCGTCTTATAGAATAAAGTGAAAAAGTCCAAATAACTAAAAGACAGATGCTCGTTATGTCTATTAATTAACGGTTAGAACATTTTTTGAAAAGCCTCAATTTGTCATTTCAGAATCATTTTATAAACTATGCAAATAGGTATTGTATATAAAATTGGATTAGCGAACTAAAATTAAAAGTTCGTTGAGCTCAAATTAGGGCAGTTATAGCTGTTATTCTCTTCTAACGGGATTTGAGAAATATGCTCTTAGAAAAATTCAATCTAGCAATTTGGGCGATAAAGTTGCAGAAAACTTTTCGAAAGATTTGAAAGATGAGTTTACTTTAAGGAAAGGTTGCTATAAAACAAATATGAAGTATATCAAAATGTTTTAGGAATACTTCTCATCGAATCATACAATTAGTCACCAAGCTGGTGACTAATTGTATGATTTTATTGCGCACATACCTTTGTATATTGTAGAACTTAAAAATAAATCTAAATTTTTCAATTCAAGAGGGTCAATTGATAAAAATTCCCTAGCTGTTCCAAGTTTAAAAACTTGGAACGCCGAATAAGGAGCAGTCTCCGACTGCGACCTTGCTCAAAGTGAACCTACTAAAATATTCAATCTTTGCTGTTGGTTGTGCTGGTGGTGCAGTCGGAGGCTCCATTTGATTAATTGTTCCAAGTTCTTAAACTTGAAACAGCGAGAGAGCCAATTTCATCAAATCGAAATATGAAAGTCATTTACAAAATAACTTATCCCAATGGTAAGATCTATATCGGTAAAGATTTGACTAATACGCTAACCTACTTTGGAAGTGTAAATAGTAAGTTAGTTGAAAGTGATTTTTCCTTGAAGGAAAGAAAAGATTTTACTATTCGGAAGGAAATTCTTTGGGAATCTGACACAGCGACTGATAAAGAGGTAAACCAAAAGGAAATAGAGTTTATCAAACTGTATGATTCTAATAATCCTTTGGTTGGGTATAATCAATGGCCAAAGTACAGAAAAAATTAGCAACCTAGCTGTTCCAACCTTAAAAACTTGGAACGCCGAATAAGAGGCAGTCTCCGACTGCGACCTTGTTCAAATTGAACCTATATAAAAGCTCCGTAGGAGCGACAGTTTGGTAGCAATAATTTTTGAGAATAACCTTTTTTGAGCGCCGTAGGTGCGACAGAATTCAAGATAGTTGTCTTCCTGTCGCACCTACGGCGCTTATGAAAAAAGATGGATTTCCCCTCGCTGTTCCAAGCTCTTAAACTTAAAATAGATAGGGGGGAATGTCGATAAGGTTCAGGCTAAAATTCTAATCAAGCTTTTCAAAAACAACCTATTTGGTTAATTTATCGGCAGAAAGTGTACTATTATTTTGTACATATCTTTGTCGCTCTAGTTGTAATTTTTTCTGCAATTTTAGTTGCATGGCTTTTGAAAATCTGATTTGATTATTCAGCACACGAATCTTTTTTCGGTATTGCTGATGTAGTCCAGTGATTTTTGAGGTAAAATCCGAAATAAGAAAGGTATTGCTTTCTTGGCATTGTTTTAATTGGGTGTCGTAGTCGTTGAGGCTAATCTTATATTTGGCAAGCTCCAAACTATCCAGCTTTACGGCATCGGCAAGATAGTTTACCTTTTGATTCAACTCTGTGAGCTTATGTGATTCTTCATCAAACTTATTGATAAGAATATAGGTCTTTTCTCTCAAACTCGACAGTTCGCCTTCTGTATAAACAAGATTTTTTGATAGCCTATCTTTCGATGACTGGAGTTTTTCGAATTTGGAAGTGCTTACACATGAGTATAAAAATAAGTTCGCAATCAATACAAACTTGATACTTTGAGATGTTTTCATATTCGTTTAAATTTTAACTTAAATAGATGATATATCCTTGAAAACTAAATCATTAATGTCTTGGAATATTCTGTAAGCTTCCAGATTTAGGGCTGTAGAATATCAAAATTAAAAATGAATGGAAAGGATAAATAGCATTGTTGAATAGTGTCTGTAATTTTAGGGTTTTACTAGTTCAATACTTTTGCATTTTGTGTAATTAATTTGAAGGTAATAGGCATCAGGCGCAAGGCAATAGGCACAAGGCAACAGGCACAAGGCAAAGAGTGTTAAATAGCTATGTGTTGCCGACTGCCTATGGCTGATAGCCGTTTATTTTGAGCGTATTATCGGGTCGTCAAAAACTCCTTTTTTCTTTATCTAAATGCCTAAAGGCACAAGACAACAGGCAAAGAGTGTTAAATAGCTATGTGTTGCCGACTGCCCATAGCTGATAGCCTAACGCCTAATGCCTACCGCCTAATGCTTAAAGCCTACCGCCTACCTATAGCTGTTTCAAGTTTAAAAACTTGGAACGCCGAATAAGAAGCAGTCTCCGACTGCGACCTTGCTCAAAGTGAACCTACTAAAATATTCAATTTTTGCTGTTGTTTGCAC
>NZ_JBMLSD010000469.1:0-6430 GCF_049240685.1 Flectobacillus sp. | reverse complement strand
CTATTATGCTAGATTTACTTGGTTTGAGACGCAAGCATTGCGTCTCTACTGGGAGTTAACATAATTACTCACTCGCTAAATTCGAGATGACTCATGTTTTTTTAACAAGCATTGTATATTATTTCAAGAAAGCTAAACTATTCACGTTTCGGCCTACTTTTTTCCCTTCTCTTAAGCCAACTTCGTTGTCTTGACGGGTATGAATACCCCCATAAAAACGTGACATAGCCGATTCGTCTGCAAATTCATAGAAGTTATTGAAGCTTCTAGCTTTGAATGGGGTACCAGTGGCAGCATCATTTACACGACCTACATGCGAATTGTCTACGAATTTAAAGTTGTTCCCATATAGGTAGGTCAAGACTTCGGCGGCAGCTCCTGATTGCGTGGCATGCCCCGACGAATATCCCGGAAACGGGGGAGCTGGCCAAAATGGCTTCCATGTGGGGTCGATGGCTCTTCTTACCATGGTGTAAGGGCGTTCGTTATTGAATAAATACTTGCATTTCCAACAAAGAATAAAGGCATCGGCAACGGCTATACCTGTACGAGCAAATCCTTCGACGGCTTTTCCGAGGGTAGCTTTCGAAGTTTTTGCTGAAATATTGGCAAGATTATAAGAATGTCCAGGAGGAGTAAATGTTTCAACGGGGTTGTCGGCCCACCAAACCGCAATTTCTTTTTCTTCAGAAGACAAGGATTTATTTTTAGTATAAACCTCAAGATATTGCGCAAAATATTGAGAGGTAATGCTAGTAGCAAAAGGGATTGGTGCTGGAGGTACAAGATTGGCATTAGAGGGTACAAAAGGGCGGTTGTTGCCCCAAGTGGGTTGCATAGGTATTTTTTGCCCATTCTCGGTAGGTTGCCAAGCACCTGGAAAAACAGGCACTTTGTAGTCGGATGGGAAGTTTCGTTTGTAACCTTCGTGTCCACCATCTGTTTTCGACCATTCGAAAATAGCATTGGCTATGCTTTTGCCAAAAGTTACTGAGCGTTCTACTTCATCAGTATTTGAGCTACCTTTGAAGGCAGTAGTCATGGCCGTCTCGAGCGAGTCGATTTTCTTTTGATTATTAGAGGCCTGTGTAAGGGAACTTTCTGCGTACAATGCTTTTAAAATACTAGCTTGTCCTGCGTTGAGTGCCAATGCCCAGTTATAGCTTTTTCCAGATTCGATAGTGGGCAATTTACTTAAATTAGAAAGCTGTCCAGCAAGTGATTTATGATCGAGCAGACCAGGAACAATACTTTCATACATCGTAAGTCCTCCCAAACCATAGGCTCGTGCCGCCACGGGAGGGGTATATCCACTAGTAGTTTTGGTTAAAAGTAATTGCAATTCTGCCCAGTTAGAGGCTATCTCGTAGGTAAAGGCATCGGCTGGATTGCTTGTGTCTGAAGGATTAACCTCCGAGTTTTTAGAACATCCTGCAAGGAAAATAGTAAAGAAACCAAGCACAAATAGCCGTTTGATTGCAGGCCATCTGTAGAGAAGTAATTTTTTTTTCATCATATTATTTAGTAAACTACCTATACGAATTGTGTGATTGATAATGGGCGGTTGCGTTTGAAGTTGTAGTATTACAAAAATAATGCCTAAGAAAGCATTATTTTGATGAGATAAATCAGTATAATGCCTTGGTAAGTCTTGCTAATCGGGAAGTAAATCAAATAGGGAAATATACCGTTTTATGGAATAACGAAGGATTTCGCCGAAATCTATGAGACATTCATTAAATTAGTATGGTTTTTATGATACAACACATCGTAGTTGTAAAAACGAATCCTTAAGTTGTAAGTATTTTTAGAAATTATTGAAATGAGACTAGACCAAGAAACCATAGAGCGAATCAAACAAGCTGCACAAGTGGCAGATGTTATAGGAGACTATGTGTCGTTGAAGAAGAAAGGGGCGAATTTATGGGCTTGCTGTCCTTTTCATGGCGAAAAATCACCTTCTTTTTCTGTATCGCCAGCCAAAGGTATTTACAAATGTTTTGGCTGTGGCAAAGCAGGCGATTCTGTCCGCTTTATTATGGATATTGAGGGGTTAGGATATGGAGAGGCACTCCGTCATCTTGCCAAAAAGTATAATATTGCCATTCAAGAATCCCCGTTGACAGACGAACAATTGCAAGCCCAAAACGCTCGTGAGAGTTTGTACATTGCCTTAAATTATGCTAAAAATTATTATCAAAATAACCTTTTTCAGCACGAAGAAGGTCAATCCATAGGATATCCCTATTTTAAGGAAAGAGGTTTTTCTGATAAAACAATTAAGGCCTTTGAATTAGGATATAGTCTTGATATGTGGGATGCCTTTACCAAAGATGCCCTAAAAAATGGCTATAGTGTTGAGGTATTGGAAAAAGCAGGTTTGACGATTCGTCGACCAGAAGAAAATAAAATGTTTGACCGATTTCGCAATCGTGTCATTTTTCCTATTCATAATGTTTCGGGCAAAACAATTGCCTTTGGTGCGAGGATTCTCAAAGCAGATAAAAATCAACCTAAATATCTTAACTCTCCCGAGACCGAGGTTTACCACAAATCCAATATTCTTTATGGAATCTACCAAGCCAAAAATGCAATTCGTTCAAAGGATGTTTGTTATTTGGTAGAAGGATACACCGACGTGATTTCGCTGTATCAGGCAGGTATCGAAAATGTAGTGGCGTCTTCTGGAACCTCTTTGACGCTCGAACAAATACGCTTGATTGCAAGATTTACACAAAATATTACCGTTCTCTACGATGGCGACCCTGCGGGTATCAAGGCCTCATTGAGAGGAATGGATATGATATTGGAAGAGGGTTTAAACGTAAAACTAGTCGTTTTCCCTCAAGGAGAAGACCCCGATAGTTATGTTCAAAAGATTGGTTCTGACGCATTTGTACAATACATCTCTGACCATGCTTCCGATTTTATTACTTTCAAAGCCGAACTATTTCTCAAAGAAGCAGGTAACGACCCATTCAAACGTGCCGAGCTGATTAAAGATATGGTAGGTAGTATATCATTGATTCCTGATTCGATTAAACGCTCTGTGTTTTTTCAGAAAACCGCGAGCTTGATGCAGATTGATGAAGGGTTATTGATTACAGAAAGCAATAAGTTGACGCTTGAAAAGGCGAAGCAAAAAGAAAAGGATTCTCAACGAGATACCAATCGTCAGCGGCTACAAAATGATTTGCCATCAGGCATAAGTTTATCTTCACCAACTCAGGTACCACCTAGTTTGGGAGATGACATGATGAGTTTTTCGGAAGAGGATACTTTTAGTTTTGAAGAATTTTCGAGTACGCCTACCGCTCCTGTATCAGAACCTACCCCAGTTCCTCAGCCATCTTTTGTCCAGTATGCTACCACTTTACACGAGCAAGAATGTATTCGTTTGCTAATCAATCATGGAACACGGGAGGTCGACCCAGCTGTAGCACCTGGTATTACCCTGATGCAGTATGTGCTCGGAGAAATAGATGGATTGAGTTTTAAAACACCCATTTATCATGAAATACTGATGCTTTGTAGGCAAAAGTTCTTAGAAGGTACAGTACCAGACACGCAGTATTTTTTGTCGCATCCCATGGTAGAGATTCAGTCGGAGTCTATCAATTTAGTAGCAGAGAAGCATTCTGTTTCGGAAGCTTGGTTGAGCAGACATGAGATATTTGTGCCGACCGAGGTTGATAAACTAGCGGATATGGCTTACACGAATATTTTGCGTCTCAAAAAAGCTTTTAATGACGAACATTTGAGTGCTTTAATGAAGCAGTTGGCACAGAGTAAAGACCCTAATGAGCAAAATGCACTTTTAATGGAGTTCATGCAGGCCAAGGAGGTTGAAAAACAAATTGCAAAAGAATTAGGAACCGTGGTGGTTCGCTAAAGAAATAGATTTTTATAACACCTGTACCCAAACAGGTATTACCAACAATGTTAAACCGCTATTGGTCTATGAAAAAAACATTATTTTTGGTGCGTCATGCACAGGCATCAAGCTCGGTAAGTCCCGATATTTTTCGTCCTCTCACTCCAAGTGGAATGATTGATGCCGCACGTATGAGCAGACATTTGGCCGATAAATTGGCAGGTATTCAGTTAATTCTTACTTCTAACTCAGAACGTACTCGAATGACAACGCAGGTATTTTGTGAGCAATTGAAGTTAGATGAAGGAATGATTCAAGAGGAGGCCTCTTTGTATGAAAGTACCCCCAAATATTATCTCGACGCTATCAATGCTATCCCCGAAAACATTTCGGTAGCAATGTTGGTAGGACATAATCCAAGTATCAGCTATTTTGCAGAGTATCTAACACATGAAGATATAGGCTCGATGCCCACGTGCGCAGTCGTAGGGATGACGTTTGAGAATTTAACATGGGCAGAAGTATCCAAAAAAACAGGGCACATGTTTCTGTATGATTCGCCTGATTCAATTTTAGGCATTAAATTAGACTAACTAACAAGGACGCCTGAAGGATAAGCTACTGAGTATTGGACAAAATTGAATTTCCTAGTTAAAGACTTAGTCTTGAACTTACATGTGCCATCCCGAATTTGACGATTGAGTGATTGAGTTGATTATGCTAAAATTTAGATTCTCCGAGTAGAGACGCAATGCGTGCGTCTCAATGCTAGGGTTTCAAACCAAGTAAATCTAGGATGATAGCTTCAAAAAAGGGGTCAGGAAGCATATTCCAACCCTTTTTTTATGAAAATTATGGAGGATAATCACAATCCTAAAAATTCGGGATGATTCATGTTTAAAATTACCCACATTTTCAAATCACAAAATCAGTCCTTCCACCAAAGCATCCATATCGTTCATATCGTTATACACGTGTGGTGCGATACGAATAGCCTGTCCTCTGAAAGAAACCTGAACATTTCGAGCTTTGAGTGATGCTTGAATTCGAGCAATATCTGCTTGTGGAGGAATACGTAAGCCAACCAAGTGTTTGCTACGATAAGGTAGATTGTCTACCCAAAAACCTTTTTCTTGTAATAATTTTAAAGGTTCTTCTAGTAATTGATGGCAATAGGCTTCAATATTTTCGACACCCCAATCAAGAATTTGTGTCAGCGAAGCGCAAAACATAGGATTCAAGATAAAATTACTTCTTTCGCCTACATTATAACGATCTGCAAATGGACGATATTCGGTTTGATAATTAACTAAGTTTTTAAACTCTTCCGAACCAATTCTATTAATCCAGTTGCGTTCCAAAGGGCGACCTTCGTCGAAAGCAGGACCAAAATACGCAGCTCCCGCCGAATAAGGACCCAATAACCATTTATATCCTACATTGATAATAGCATCTGGTTGTACTTGCTGAACATCAAAAGGCATAGCGCCAATCGACTGTGTACCATCCAATACCAACCAAGCACCAACTTCTCGACAACGTGCTCCAATTGACACAAGGTCAAAACGTGTACCATCAGCCCAATGTGTTGGCGAGACTACTACCATACAAGTGTTAGTGCTCACAGCTTCGAGCAAACGCTCATTCCAGATTTTACCACGATTTTCTAAGGTATCTGGAGGTAAAATATAGCGAACAGTTAAGCCCTTATCTTCCGCAATTTCTTCCCAAGCATATACATCCGAAGGAAACTCTTCGTGCACCATCAGGATTTCCTGTCCTGATGCCAAGCCTGCTTTGAAGGCTAAGTTTTTGGCAACGATGGCCATACCATAAGAAGTCGATGGAATTAAGGCAATTCGTTTAGGTTCAGGACAATTAATCAGCTTTGAATACGCTTCTTGCACGGGAGCTGTAGTTTCAAAAAAGCTTTCTTGGGTAATACGTTGCGGTTGTGATTTACGTAAAATTCCTTGAATACCAGCCTCTTCCACCGATTTAAGGTTGGGCGACATAGTGGCGCAATTGATATAATGAATTCCGTCTTCGAGACTAAAAAGATGTTTTTGACAGGTTAACGACATTTAGTTTGAATTTAGAAGTGAACGTCTTTCAAAGATAGAGTTTTTTAAAGAATATTTAGGGGATAGGGGATAGTTGTGTTGAGTGAACAGGGACAAAGGCACATGGGCACATAGTGGGTTTAGGGGATTGGAGTTAGGTGAGGAGTCAAATTCCTAGTTCAAGACTTAGTCTTGGACTTATTTTTTTAACAGTTTTAAAACTGAATCAATAAATGGTAAAAACTTTCTCGTTACGGGTGAATAAATTCACCCGCTAAATGGAATCATTGATTTAGAACTGGCTTATATATCAACTTTAGCGAGACTATCCCTCTAAGCCCACTTTGCGCCACAACGCCTTATCCCTGTTCCCTCAATAAAAAACTACAGCCTCCTTGCCTAAACCCTATCTCCTAAACCCCCTTTGTGCCTATGCCCCTGTTCCCTAAAAAAAAACTACTGCCTCCTTGCCTAAACCCTATCCCCTAAACCC
>NZ_JBMLSD010000468.1:0-20695 GCF_049240685.1 Flectobacillus sp. | reverse complement strand
ATTGTGCTTTAAGCTTTCAGGTATCGGCTTTCGGCGGTGGGCTATGAGAAAAATGTATGTCCGTGGTCGTTAAAAATATTTTAACGCTAATTTGCCTTGTGCCTGTTGCCTTGTCCCTATGAAAAAAAACTTAAATATAATTTTACACCAACACTTACAGTAGTAGGAAAGATTGAATGAATAGTATATCTGAGGCACAATTTGATTTTACCCTTGTGATTATGAATACCTACAAATAACCGATATACTATTAACTAATAAGGTTTTCCTACTCAGACCGTATAATTAGACACTAAAACAGATAAAGTACTTCCTAATGAACAACTTTAAAAAGATTAACGACTTAGTTGGTTGGGTCGTTTTTGTTATTTCATTAATCGTTTTTGCAGCTACTGTAGAAAGAACAGCTTCTTTCTGGGACTGCGGCGAGTTTATTGCTTGTGCTTACAAGCTTCAAGTTCCACACCCACCTGGGGCACCTTTATTCTTGTTGTTGGGACGTTTATTCTCTCTTTTTGCGGCTGGAGATGTTCTTCAAGTAGCCTATTGGGTCAATATGTTATCGGTAGTAACGAGTGCTTTAACAATTTTGTTTATGCACTGGACGATTGTATTGATTGGTAGAAAAGTATTAAATAAAAAATTTGAGGAACTAACTTTCAACGAAGCACTCACTTTGTTGGGAGCAGGAGTGGTTGGCTCATTGGCTTATGCTTTTTCTGATACTTTTTGGTTTTCAGCTGTTGAAGCAGAGGTATATGCTATGTCATCATTCTTTACGGCATTGGTAGTATGGGCTGCTTTCAAATGGGAAATTATTGAAGACGAAGCAACCGCAAATCGCTGGTTGGTTTTGATTGCCTACATCGTAGGTTTGTCGATAGGCGTTCACTTGCTCAACTTGGTAACAGTTCCGGCTTTGGCCTTGTTATATTATTTCAAGAAATACCCAAAACCAACTTATTTGGGTGGTTTTGCCTCTATTTTTGCAGGTTTGGTAATTTTAGGAGTTATCAACTCTGGGATTATTCCAGGTTTGCCGTCGATTGCTTTTAGCTTTGAGTTAGGCATGGTAAATGGCATGGGAATGCCTTATGGTTCGGGTGTAGTTGTTTTCCTTATCTTATTTATTGGAGTAATGGTAGGAGGAATAGTCTACTCACAGAAAAAGAATAAGGTAAACTTAAACATTGGTATGTTGGCTTTGTCTTTCGTACTTATTGGTTATTTGTCGTATACTCTTGCTTTGGTTCGTTCAAATTATAACACCCCTATCAACGAAAACGACCCGAGCAATATCTTGAACTTTTTGAAGTATTTACGCCGTGAACAATATGGTGATCGTTCATTACTATTTGGCCCGATTTATACGGCAGAGGTAGAGAATGTAGAACAGGGAGCTCCTGTTTATAAAATGCAGGATGGCAAATATGTAGTTTATGACCACAAACAAAAAGTTAGCTACTCTAAAGATGGTCAAATGCTTTTCCCTCGTATTTATTCAAGCTCGCCTCAACATATCGAGTTGTATCGAGAAATGCTTGGTATTCCTGAAGGACAAAAACCTACATTTGGCGACAACTTGAAGTTCATGTTTACTCATCAAATGGGTCACATGTATATGCGATATTTGTTGTGGAATTTTGTTGGGCGTGAAAGTGATATTCAAGATGCTGGGGTGATTGATTACACTCGTAAGGGTGAATTACCTGAATTACTAGCAACAAACAAGGCTCGTAACAATTATTTCTATTTACCGTTAATTCTCGGTTTATTAGGGTTCTATTTGTTATATCGCAAAAACGAAAAAGATTTTTTAGTAACTATTCTTATGTTTTTGCTTACGGGATTAGCTTTGGTGGTATTCCTCAACTCGCCTCCTGTAGAACCGCGCGAACGTGACTATATTTATGTAGGCTCATTCTATTTCTTTGCCATTTGGATAGGCCTTGGTGTTATGCAATTAGCAGAATGGTTGACTAAATTCTTGAAAAATGGTGCTTCGAGCGGTATTGCAGCTACAGCACTTTCGGCGATAGTTCCAGTAATTTTGATTCAACAAAACTGGGATGATCACGACAGAAATCATCGTTATCATCAGGTAGATTTTGCAAGAAATATGTTGAATTCTTGCGCTCCTAATGCTATTTTATTTACGGGAGGCGACAACGATACGTTCCCGCTTTGGTATGTTCAAGAAGTAGAAGGCTTCCGTACAGATGTACGCGTTTGTAACTTGTCGTTGTTGGGTACTGATTGGTATATTGATCAAATGAAACGTAAGACCTACGAATCGCAGGCATTACCAATTTCTTTGTCGAAAGATAGATTTTTGGAGGGTGTCAACGATCAGATTTTGTTTTACGAAAATCCAAATGTAAAATCTGGTATCAATTTGCAAGAATATATGAAGCTTGTAAAAGACGATAATCCAGCGATAAAGGTGCCTCTTCAGGATGGTTCAATGATTAATACTATGCCTTCAGAAACGGTATTTTTACCAATAAATGTAGAGCAAGTTAAAAAATCAGGTATTGTTCCAAAAGATATGGATCCATTCTTGACCGATCAGATTAGTTGGAATGTTGGTAAAGGTGGTATTATGAAACCAGAATTGATTCAGTTGGATATCATTGCACAAAATGCAGCACAAGGTTGGACGCGTCCAATCTACTTTGCCACTACTTTGGCAAGCAGTAGCTATCTGAATATGAAGGAGTTTATGCAATTAGAAGGTTATGCGTATCGTTTGATGCCATTCAAAGTGCCAGGTGCTAAAGACGGTTTTGTGAATACTGATATTATGTATAACAACATGACTACAAAAATGGCTTGGCGTGATTTGGATAATCCAAAAACCTACTATCACTCTGATTTTTACTTAGAAGTACCTGTGGTAACTGCGCGTTTGAGCTTTTTGAGATTGGTAGATCAACTAGTGCGCGAAGGTAAATTGCAAAAAGCAAAACAAGCTTTAGATTATGAAATGAAGGTAATGCCTGACAAAACGATTCCTTACGACCAGTTGAGTGCAAATTATGTAGCTTTGTATTTGGCAGTAGGCGACAAGAAAACGGCTTTGCAAATTGCAGATACCATGATGAACCGTAATAATAAGGCATTGAATTACTATTTGAAAGAACGTCGTGGTAGTGATACTAGAGAAATTCAGACGGCTTTGTACGAAATGCAGATTATCGTAAATGGCTTGAAAGAGGCGAAAATGCCAGAGGCTTCCAAATACGAACAAATGTTTAACAGTCAATTACAAAAAGCTAGCTCTTAGTGTCATCTAAATAAAAGGGATTGTTAATATACTGTGCTCTAATAGTTGAGACGAAATGATTTGTGTCTCAATGAAATCAATAAATACGAGTCATCCCAAATTTTTAGGAATAAGATTGTTATCCAAATGTTTATCAAAAAAGCGGTCGAAAATGTTTTTCGACCGCTTTTTTAATGCTATTATGTTCGATAGGAATGGTTTAAGTCGCAATCATTAAGACGCAACACTAAATTAGGGATAACGCTTGTTTTAAGAAAGTCTTGAAAAAGAAAAAGGGGTTAATAACGGTTTTGTTATTAACCCCTTTTTTGTAATGAAGTGACAGAAAAGATAAAATTAGTCTTATTACCTGATAAAATTTAATTTACTAGTTAAAGACTATTCGCCTGAATCTCACTTGCTTGTTTTGTCCAGTAATCAGGCAAAAGGTCTTTAACATTTCACAAAAAACTCTTTTTTCTTTAGTTTATCGCTTAATGCCTAGAGTCTATTGCATGAATTCTTAAATCTAATTCTGCACAATTATTTAATTAAAAAAGTCCTTCATTTTTTCGAAGAAAGATTTATCTCCTTTACTTGGTTTTGGGGCGAAATTAGGAGAATTTCTCAGCTTTTCTAGGATATCAGTTTCTTCTTTGCTCAAAGTTTTCGGTGTCCAGATGTTCACATGAATAAGCTGGTCGCCAGTACCATATCCATTGATTTCTTTAATTCCTTTTCCTTTAAGTCGAAGAATTTTTCCACCTTGTGTTCCTGCCTCGACACTAATTCTAGCTTTGCCACCGATGGTAGGAACCTCTACTGAGGTACCCAAGGCTGCATCGGCAAAGTTGAGATATAATTCATAAATGACATTGTTGCCATCACGATGTAAAATTTCATGAGGTTCTTCCTCAATCACAATCAATAAATCGCCAGCTACACCACCACGAGGAGGTACATTACCTTTGCCACCCATCGAAAGCTGCATACCTTCGGCAACACCAGCTGGAATTTTGATTGGAATGATTTCTTCTTCAAGTACACGACCCTCGCCAAAACACACTTCACAGCGTGTTTTAATCATTTTACCTTCACCATTACAAGTAGGACAAGTAGAAGTTGTAACCATTTGTCCAAGCATGGTTTGTTGTACACGACGAACCTGTCCAGAACCGCCACAAGTTTGACAACCTTGTAATTCAGTACCGTTTTTAGCGCCGTTTCCTGTACAAGCCTTACAGGTTACGTGTCTTTTTACCTTGATTTTTTTCTCGACGCCATTGGCTACTTCCTCAAGGTTAAGCTTCAATTTGATTCGAAGGTCAGAACCTTTACGTACTCGACGGCCACCGCCGCCACTACCGCCAAACATATTTCCAAAGGGACTTCCATCGCCAAAAATATCTCCAAATTGACTGAAGATATCCTCCATATTCATGCCCCCACCATAAGCACCGCCGCCACCTGCTGCACCGCCCATACCTGCATGCCCAAAGCGGTCATACTGTTGACGTTTTTGTTGATTTGATAAGACTTCATACGCTTCGGCAGCTTCTTTGAAACTTTCTTCCGCTTGCTTATCGCCTGGGTTTTTATCTGGGTGATACTTTATCGCAAGCTTACGATACGCTTTTTTGATTTCGTCATCGTTGGCAGTCTTGCTTACGCCAAGTACCTCATAATAATCTCTTTTTGCCATGATTTTAATAGATAATAATGCCAAAATGGCACTATGTCATGATATGTTAGTTAGCCACTACAACTTTTGCAAAACGAATTACCTTGTCATTTAGGTAATATCCTTTTTCGATTACATCAAATACCTTGCCTTTGTCTTCCTCAGTTGGGGAAGGGAACTGCGTGATGGCTTCGTGTAAATCTGGGTTGAAAATCTCTCCTTTAGCATCCATCGCTTTCAGACCTTTTTGAATCAGAATATTATTTAATTTATTAAAAATCAAAGTAACACCTTCTGATATCTCACCTTCTTGAGCGTTGGCAACGGCTCTTTCAATGTCATCAACTACAGGAAGCACATCTTTAATTACCCCTTCAGATGCCGACTGAATCATATCCAATTTTTCTTTCGCGGTACGTTTGCGGAAGTTATCAAAATCAGAGTATAATCTTAGGTATTTATCTTTCAACTCTGCTAGTTCAATCGACAAGTTTTCTAATTGACTAGCTTCTTTATTTTCAGTTTCTACGGTATTATCCTCTGTTTCGACTGTCTGATTGTCAGTATCTTCTTGTAAAACTTGTTCTTCCGCCTGTAATTCCTCTTTATTTTCCATATTCAGTGAACTTTTCGCTTTATTTTTTATTTTCTGAAAAATGTTCAATTTTTTTGCCATTTCATGATTTCTGCCAACTTGACAGATTTAGAGAACTACAAAGTTAAGCCTTTTATCCCGAATGTCAGTTTTCAAAAGAGAAGAATTAAGGATTTGGTATCATTTGGAATTGGAAGCTATGCCAAATATTTTCTGATTGACAATTGAGAATATAAGTTCCTGAAGGTAAATATGACAAATCGAGCTCTTTTTGGAGGCATTGTAAAAGCCTAATTCCAAAGATTTCTCTTCCAAGAAAATCGATAACCCGTAAATCTCCTGAAAAGGGTTTTTCGAATTTTAGGATAAACTTTCCATTGTTGGGGTTGGGATATAGGATAGCTTTACTAAAACTTGGATTGTCGGTTCCTAGTATTATCAGCGTTTTGGCAGTGGCAAATGCATAATTAGATTCTGAAATACTTGAGAATGCTTTGATTCTGTAGCTGTATGTAGTGTTTGCTTCTAACTGTTTGTCGGTATAAGTCAGGGTATTAGCATCGGTTTTTATTAAAATTTGAAAGTTATTGTTACCCGCATCTTTTTCAATTTGGTAAGTACTTGCTCCATCAACCTTGTCCCATGATAGATTAACTGTAAATTCTGTAGCTCCTACGGCTCTGAGACTAGGGGTAGTTAATAAAGAAGGGGTTTTGATTTCGAGGGTTGCATACGGAGACTCTGTGACCGAATTCTTACTTTTGATACGATATTGATAGATGGTGTTGGGTAAAAGATTATTCTCTCTAAAGGTATTAGTTCCTGCGTTAGCTTGAGACACTACCGTAAAACTACTAGCGTCAGAGGTCTTTCTCTCAAGGATATATCCAAGTATATCTGTATCGGTAGTGGTCCAATTGAGTTGAATCGTATTGTAATAGGTAGCGCTACCTGTGAGAGTTGGTGCTTTGAGAGCGTTGAATGTAAGCGCCGAAATAGTGCTGTAAGGTGATTCGGATGTGGCCGAAATAACTTTTGCTTTTATCAAATACTGTGTTTTATCTTCTAGGCTAGCAAAGGTTATGTTTGTGGTTGTTCCCGAAACTACGCTTTGTTTGAGTAATACCCCATTACTGGCCTTATAAAGCTCTAGAATATAACTGGTTGCATTAGCAATACTTTTCCAGGTGATATCTAGCGAGTTTGAACTGCTTTTAGATACACTCAACGTAGGGCTTTCGAGGGCATCTGCAATTGGGAAATTTTTGAAACTAAAAGCTGTTAAACCTTGTGTATTCCTTAGAAATGGCCCATTATAGGTACTGCGTGTATCATTTGGGTTAAGATTTGATGGGATATAATCAGGCAAATAGGATAGGGTTTTTGCTGTGCTGTTATTCAGATTGGTAATGGTTAATTGGTTTTGGGTAACTATGCCACTCAAATTATTTGAACTACTATTATCTTGATAAAAGTAGAATCGCATTTCATACTTATTGCCATTTTGTTCCAAATCCTTAGGCCATATCAAGGACTGCCCTTCGTCAAATACTGCTACAATTGTTTTTTTATTGCTATCTGTATAAAAAACCTTCTGTATTTGTGGACTTGTCGGTAGGGTTGATTTGGTGTTGGCATACAAATCATTGTTTAAGGAATTCCAAAGGGTGTTGGCAATTTGCGTATACCCTTCAAGTGTATATTGACCATTCAGACCATTAAATCCATCATATCCCAAACTAGAGAAAACCGTGGTATTCGTGTATAGTTTTGGAATATTTCGCTGAAACTCTCGCATTTTTCCAGCATCTTCTGATGCGTTATTATAAATGTTACTCTGAAAAGTGTAAAGTGGAACATTGCTCGCAAAATCTGTTCGGAGTCTTTTATAAAGTTTATCAAATTCGCTTGGATAGGCAGTGCTGGAATTAGTTCGAGCATCGTAATCACCCCCCCACCAATAAATAGCTTTTATTTGGCTAGTTGCACCAGCCTTTTTGATTTTGTAGAGCATTCTACCGTACACTGTCGAGAGGTCGTCGGTGCTTCCTGTTGTAGAATTTTGTTGGGAGATAGTCGATAAAGGAGCTGAAGCATTAATTACGGTACTTGGTATACCATATTGCTCAATCAATTTACGTTGTAATTCCATCGCCCAAACTCCCACCTTTGAAGGATATTCATTACTTTTTTCCCAAGTGGTATCTGCAAGGGCATTGTCAGCACTATTTTTTACTCCAAAAGTTCTAGCATAAGGGCTATTGTAGCTGTAAGAAGTGGTATTGTTTTCTGTATGCCAAGCTTGTGCATTACTTTGACCCATAACCAGAAAATAATCACCTGATAGTAAGTCTGTTCTTTCGGCCAACAACAACGAGTCTGTACCCACAATGGCATAAAGCTTAAATCCGTAAGTTGCTAATTCTGCTTTGATGGTAGCAGCTATATCAATGTCGGTTTTGGCATTGGTATATACCAGCGTCTTTTTTGTATAGCTATATTTTTGATTATTTCTTGTTGTTAAAAGTGAAATCGCCTCGTATTTAACTGGAGATTCTTGTAATGTTGCTTTGATTTGAATTGTTGATAAATTATTAGCTCCACGAGGTAACATTTGCGCATTTTGAGGTATCTTACTAAAACTAATAACAGGATCAGTATTACCAGGAATAGGGTTTTGTGCCGAATAGTCACCTATAGGATATTGATAAAAGGTAAGTGCTCTCATCCCCAAACTATTCGTAATATATGGACCCATATAAGGAAATAAAGGGTCACCTTTGTTAACAATAGGAGGGAGATATCCGATATTATTAGAAGGGTTTGAGCCAAAGAGGTCAAGCAAGATGGCATTTTTATAAATTTTGCCTGATTTTACTTGTCCATTATTTCCACTTAAATAAAAGTAGTCCTTAATTTGTGAACCACTGAAGGCTTCTGGCCAAGTTAATTGCTGACCTTTCTGAAAAAATAAGGCAATTTGATTTCTCTCAGGAGTTGTATAATAGGCTTTTTGAATATTGGGTGCAGAAAAATTTCCATCATCTACGGCTCCAAATATATCTCTTGACATAAGTCTAAACAGCTCGTTGGCAGTTTGTTGATAGCCTTGTGTCGAATAATGTAAACCATCAAAACCAGTTGTGCCAATAGAAGGTACCACATCAATCAAGGGGTTTTCAATGCCAAATTGCCGTTGTTCTTCTCGGACCAAGGGCGAGTACCCGTTACCATTCTCAATAATATCGATTTGAAATAGATAAATTTTCTTGATAGAAGGGAGGTCTTGCTTGAGATTGGAAAGAATGGTATTGAAGAACATCTTAAAATTACTTCCTTCGCCATAAGCTTCACTTTCGCCTTGACGATAGATAAAAGTTTTGATGGCATTTTGTAAACCAGCTTTCTGGATTCTGTAAAGCAATCTTCCGTAAGTATTCGTTAAATCTGCTGGATTTGAAGCGGTTCTATTAGCATGTTGTTGTGCATTACTCCAATGTGTTCCGCCGTTGATTAGACAGGTCGGAATACCATAATTATCTAAAATAAGTTTTTGCAATTCAAATCCAGTTGTACCTACTCCAAAGTTATAGGCATTGTAGTTTGAAAGTGTCCATAAGGTATCAGAGGGGTTGTAATTTCCAGTATTGAAGTTATCGGTAATCTTACCGAATGTCCGACAAAAGGGATTGGTACGGTCGTCGATAAAAAAACAGGTAGAGTTGGACTGCCCTGTGATAACGATTACCTCGCCCGCTACCACGTTGTTTACCTGGGTTACTAAAACAGAGTCTCCCGTTTGTGGTATTTGATAAATTGAAAAGTCGTAGTTGGCTTTTTCTGCAACTATAGATAGATTTGGAAAACTAAAGTTGCCTCTGCCGTTAGAATAATTTACTGTTGCCTTTTGGTAATTATATTTTTGTCCGTTTCGGTTTACTATCACAGAATAGTACTTGATATTGGCCAAAGAGGTGCTTCCATTAATAGGAACAGTACCAATACCAGAGGAGTTGCGCGGATACAATTGGTAGTCTCTTGGTAAATTAGCAAAGTTTGTAGTACCAATAATTTGACCAAAAAATTCAAACGACAAGCATAAAAGTAACAATAAGATAGATATACTTTTGTTCATATTTAAAAGGTTGGAATATTATAAAGAATAAATTACTTAGGCAAGCACAGGCAATAGGCAAACAAAGCGTGTTAGAATGTTTTTCATAACCAAAAACATACTTTTGTTCAAAGTCCATTCCTAAAATCCTAAAGCACTGTATTAAATTTTATTTTGTTTACTTACTTAATGACATTATTTTTTAATAAAAGGATGTTTCACAAACAAAAAAGAATAAAGGAAAGCATGATAACTAAGTAATCGTGCAGAATTATATTTAAGTTTTGTGTTTTAGGGACAAGGCAACAGGCACAAGGCAAAGCGTGTTAAAATGTTTTTAACGACCACGGACAAGCATTTTTGCCATAGCCCACCGCCGAAAGCCGATACCTGAAAGCTTAAAGCACAATCTTAAACTTTATTTTGCGTACTAACTTAATTTGGAGCGAATAAGAAATGTATGTCTATGTCTGTGAATAGTTGTTTGTAAAAGAAAGATAACTCAACTAAGAGAGGATTTAGGTTACTAGGTAAAGAATAAGAAATTTGAAAAACCTTTAACCCAATGCTTTCAGCTCGAAGCCTAAAACACTTCACTTAACGCTAATTTTGTTCACTTCTATTTACAAAATGCTAAAACTCGAACAAAAATAAGGATAAATGGCCAGATGTCAAGTTTGCTAATTCCGCACTACCTTTGTATTTGAATAAAAGGCTATTTCAAATCATGAAACAGAATATATCAACCTACACGCAGCAAATTAAGGAAAAAGCCAAACAACTAGGTTTTGATTTTTGTGGTTTTTCCAAAGCCAGCTTTTTGGAGGAGGAAGCACCTCGATTAGAAAAGTGGCTCAATAATAATTATCATGGTGCGATGGGGTATATGGAAAATCACTTCGATAAACGCCTCGACCCCCGATTATTAGTTGATGATGCCAAGTCGGTTGTATCGCTTTTGTACAATTACTATCCCGAAGAAAAACTATTGGAAGGGAAGGATGATTTCAAGATATCTAAATATGCATACGGGACAGATTATCACTTTGTAATAAAGGATAAACTAAAAGAGCTACTCCAGTTTATTCAAGAAAACATTGGTGAAGTAGGAGGTAGAGCTTTTGTAGATTCGGCGCCCGTGATGGATAAAGCTTGGGCAAAAAAATCGGGTTTGGGCTGGATTGGCAAAAATGCAAACCTCATAAATAAAGGCCACGGAAGCTTTTTCTTTATTTCTGAACTAATTTTAGATTTGGAGTTAGAACCCGACGGCCCTGTCAAAGATTTTTGTGGTACTTGTAAAAAGTGTATTGAGGCCTGCCCAACCGAGGCAATAGTCGAACCATTCGTGGTAGATGGTTCGAGATGCATCAGTTATTTTACTATCGAACTAAAAGAAGCGATTCCTGTTGAGATGAAAGGGAAATTTGATAATTGGATGTTTGGCTGTGACGTTTGTCAAGATGTTTGTCCTTGGAATCGTTTTTCAAAACCGCATCAAGAACCTCTTTTTAATTTACATCCTCAGCTAAAGAGTTTTACCAATAAAGATTGGCAAGAAATTACTTCGGAGGTATTTAATCAAGTTTTTAAAAAATCACCAGTCAAACGTACTAAACTAGAAGGGTTAAAGAGGAATATTGAATTTATTGGATGGAATGACAAATAGGAAGGCACAAAAAAAAGCAACAATCCAAAGGAAAGTTGCTTTATTATTTTCTAATATACCTTATTATAATGAATTTCTTAATATGATTTGCATTGGCATTTGAGTGCTCATTTTTTTGCCCTCTAGCACTACAGATGCCGCA
The DNA here is from genome assembly GCF_049240685.1 of Flectobacillus sp. Taxonomy (NCBI): domain Bacteria; kingdom Pseudomonadati; phylum Bacteroidota; class Cytophagia; order Cytophagales; family Flectobacillaceae; genus Flectobacillus; species Flectobacillus sp. Next base: position 9,229 of record NZ_JBMLSD010000468.1, on the reverse strand, counting down.
ATTTTGCCAACCTCTTCGAGTGGGCTAGATATTACGGTGATTCCGCCAGCTAGGATTTCTTTGTAGCAAGAATCATTCAATGAAATTAAGCCAACCTCTTTTCCTAAAGTGAACCCTTGTGTTGTGCTTGATTTTATTGCATATACCAAATCGGTATCGTCCATTGTCAAATAAGCGTTTCCTTCTTCAACTTCCTCACCTTCTAATCCATCGAGTACCTGAAAGTCGAATCCATTGTTTTCGCAGAAATTACGGAAGCCAGTAATCAATTCTGCATCAAAATATTCCTCTTCTGTCAAAACCAAATTTAGGGTATGATATTTCTTAAATACCTCCAGCTGGCTTTGCATTACATTACAAATTTCATCTCCCGAATTATTAACAATAGAAGAGTTTGTACCATTAAGGTTTTGAAGAGATTTATCTAATAAAATCAAACGTTCGCCTGATATTTTTTTGAGGCATTTGATATTTTCTTCATTTTCCTCAATCAAGTGAGGCATAATCACATAATAGTGATAATTACCTAAATGATTGTTGATGATTTCACGGAAGTTGTCACTCTTATAATTATAGGTAAAAATATCTACGATGACTTCCTTACCTGTAGCATTTACAAAGGCATTAAAAATAGCTTTGTTGCTTTCTGTGATTTTGCCAACCAAGAAAAACACCTTAGTTTTCTTTTGTGCCGATTTTCCAGAAATAAAATAACCTTTTCTGAAGATTGAAGTAATAACACCCAATCGATGCAATTCTGCATAAGCACGTTCTACGGTATCTCTCGAAAGATAACATTCCTCGCTAGCTTCGTTGATTGAAGGGAGACGCTCCCCAACTTTGAGGACTCCAGACTCGATATCCGCTAAGAGGGAGTTTACCAATTGCTGGTATTTGGGAGTTTTTGAGTCGTGCTTAATTTGGGCAAATTCTACAAAAGTCTTCATTGCGTTAATTTTTGGAAATACTATAGTTTTATAAGGTATTGGGGTATTAGTAAAAAGGGGTATCAAAAAACTGGTTTTTTTTAATCAAGCACAATTACCAATGTTATATAGGTTTTAAATGCCTTTAAGTTGTTTTGAGGTAAGACCGAAAGGGCTTTGCGTTGTATTTTAAAGAATTGGATAAGTACCGAAAATTTATGATAAAATCCAGTTTTTTGATGATTCAAAGATAGGCTATCAAAGCCTGATTCTGTTAGGACACATTTGGCAAATACTAGTACATATCTTGCAAAATATCGATTTTTTGAATCTGGTAGGACATATATTGCAGAAAGTGTAAAAAATGTCAGAAGAAAATATGGCAAAGTGATTTTTTTGTGATTTATAACAAATTTGTATTTTTCATAGAAAAGACCTTGTACAAAAAAGTCCTTTGCTACAAGCAAAGGACTTTAACTAACAAAAACTTTAAAACTTCTTTGAAATGTATGAAGTAAGTTTTTGAACCAAAACTTTCGGCCAAAGGTAGGTTCATCCTTCAAGAAGTGCTATCCTGAAATACCCTGCTGTAGGTGGCTGTCATGCTTACTGTACAGTATACGGCACAGTGCAGGATATTACCTATACTACCGAGATGTTAAATTTGATTTATTAGTAAAACGGCAAATAATTTTGGAAATAAATAGCTCTCAATTGTACTCATATATACACGTGACAAAACCTCAATCTTCAATCAAACCTCAGACCCAAACTACCTCTATGAAGGTGTTGTTGGTGTTTAATAAACTGAGCGATTTTAAAGATAAAATCTATCAAAGCTTTCTTGAAAAGTTAGGTGAAAAAGCGCATGTCGATGTGTATGTTCATCAGGTTACACCACTTTCTACCCAACATTTCGACCAAGTAATTCGTGAGCGCATTGCCGACTACGACCATGTGGCGGTTTTGTTACACGCTTCTTATCTTCATGAGGATGTTCTAAAAACACTTAATAGTATTCCTAAGGAAAAACTACTAATTTTGGACAAGCGAAACGAGTTTATTCGAGGAGAGTATGCCTGCGTTTACCATGACTTTGAGGAAGAAATCCAACAAATTTTATCGGATATTAGCCCTAGTTTGGCAAAATACCATACACTAAATTTGGTTGTAAATGAACCCAATACTATTGCAAAATCTTTAGAAATTGGGATGAAAAAATTTGCTGCAAATACTCATGTACATTTTCGAGTGTTGTCCCAAATAAGTGCCAATGTTGTTAAACCAAATGAAGTGTTTTTTATCCTATCAGAACAAGGACTCGCTGATATTCTGAAGATTTGTAACGAACAAAATCTAACGCTAGGAAAAAATATTGGTATAATTTCATACAATGAAACACCATTGAAAGAAGTTCTATTTGGAGGAATCTCCGTAGTAACGATTAATTATGAGCAATTGGGACGTGAGGCCGCCAACCTGATTTTACAACATAAAAAAGAACATATCAAAACACCTATTCGCTTTATTAAACGAAATTCACTGTAACTAATTCGTATCTTGTCGAGCGAAAGATAGCAATGAACTAAGACAAGTTAGTCAAAAGGCTAAAAAGTTTCGAAATTCGAGCTTAATCCTTTAAATTGCATCAAGGAGGTTTAAATTAATGAGAGTCAGAGGATTACTGATTATATGGATATTACTACAATACGTACACTCAACCACAGGCCAGCTGAGGTTTAACCGTATTGGTACCCAGCATGGACTCTCCCAAAGCACTGCTTTCAATATTTTTCAGGATAGTAAAGGATTTCTCTGGTTTGCTACTTCCGACGGCCTCAACAAATATGATGGCTATAGCTTCACGGTATATCGTCACGACTTTGACGATCCTAATTCTATTTCAAGTAGTAATATTTCTTGTATTACCGAAGACCCTGATGGAAATCTCTGGATTGGCACTATCAATGGTGGGGTTAATAAATTGGATGTAGCTTCGGGTAAGTTTATTAGGTTCAAACAAGCCAAGTACCAATCCAACATTAGCGATCGAAGTATTTCGGGCATTGTTGCCACTAAAGATCGAAAAATTTGGGCTGCTACTTATGGGTACGGTTTACTTTGCTTTAATCTTGAAGATAATACAATCACCTGGCGTTTGACCGAATCACGTCAGCTAAATGCCAATGATATTACTCGCTTTTATAAAGACAAGCGAGGAAACCTCTGGCTAGGAGGGCATTATGGCGTAATGACCATGCTCGATACCCAACGAAAAGCCCATACTTTTAGATTAGAAAACGAGCTTCCTCCTCAAAAAAATCAAATAAATTGCCTTTTTGAAGATTTGAATGGCGATTTGTTAGTAGGAACTCGTGGTAATGGACTCTATAAGTTTGACCTAAAAACTAAACAGTTTACTAGGCTTATCTATAATCCTTACGTATCGGACAAAGAAAATATTATTACCTCGATGGTTCGTGACAAGGAAGGAACGCTCTGGGTAGGAACTGACAATGGGGCAATTTTGGTCAACAACTCTGACTTTACTAATTTATCTCGTATACAAGCAAATCTGGATTCGGACACTGGCCTGAGCTCGTTCTCTATCATGTCGCTTTGTGTCGATAAAGACAATAATATTTGGATAGGCACTTGGGAAGGTGGGGTCAATGTTCATTATAGTCGTCATTCCAAATTTGCGCTCTACCGTCATAAATCAAATTCTCCCCAAAGTTTGATTAGCAATCGTGTAACTTCCATAAGTTGTGAAACCAACGACCGAATTTGGATTGGTAGTAACAGTGGACTGACCCTTTTGGATAGGTCTACCAATCAATTTACACATTATATCAACGATCAAGAATCGGCCAAGATTCAAAATAACAATGATATCGTGTTTCTCAAGCACGATAAAGATGGAGATATGTTTGTTGGGGTGTGGGGTGTCGGATTACGCTTGCTCAGAAAAGGGAGTACTGTTTTTGAAAACTTTACCTATTCGAGAGGAAAGTATGGGATGAATATGACCGCTATTTCTTTATCCAGAAATCCAAACAAAGTTTGGTTAGGTACTCAAGGTTCTGGGGTTTTGCTTTTTGACAAACAAGCCAAAACTTTTACCCCAATTCCTGAACTGAATAAAGTAGGGCGATTGTTGGGCGTTAATGTAAACTCGCTCATGGAAGATTTCCTTGGAAACTTGTGGGTAGGCTCTAACAACAATGGCATTTTTGCCTACAACCCTCGTACACGCCGTGTAACTCATTTTAAGCAAACCGATACCGAAGGAAATTTGAGAGGAACTTCGGTGTTTCGTATTTTTCAAGATTCCAGAAAAAGAATTTGGGTTGGCACAAATGGTGGAGGGCTCAACCTTTTTAATTCAAAATCAAGAACATTTATCAATCTTACTGTAAAAGATGGTTTACCCAATAATGCTGTAAAAGGCATAATGGAAGACGAACATCAAAATCTGTGGTTGGCCACAAATGAAGGATTGGCTGTTTTTGATATAAAAAAATGGAAATTTAAAAACTTTGCCGAGTCAGATGGTCTTCAAGGAAAAGAGTTTTTGGTAAATGCTTATGCCAAAAACCAAAAAGGAGATATGTTTTTTGGTGGTACAGGTGGGCTCAATGTTTTTAATCCAGACTCTTTAAAAGGAAGTAATGAAGTGCCCCGAATATATCTTACAGGCGTAAAATTATTCAATAAACCTCTTGCAATTGGCGAGGATTCGCCCTTGGTGCAAGATATTTCGGTGGCAAAGGAAATTGTATTCAAGTCGAGTCAAAATGTATTTGCTATAGACTATGTAGCACTCGATTTTCAGCAACTCAAAAATAATCAGTACGCCTATATTATGGAAGGGTTTGATAAAGATTGGAACTATGTCGGAAAACAACGTACCGCTAGTTATACCAACTTGAACCCAGGAACTTACACTTTTAAGGTGAAGGCAACCAACAACGATGGCGTGTGGAACGAAAAACCTGCCGAAATTCAGGTAGTAGTTTTACCTCCTTGGTATCGAACTTGGTGGGCTTTTTTCTTGTATGCTATGATGCTCGTAGCAGGGTTGGTGTTCTTACGACGCATGATTGAAATGCGCGAGCGTTTCAAGTCGGATTTACGTTTGAAAGAAAAGGAAAAAGAGCAAATCAGAGAATTGGATAAACTCAAAACGAACTTCTTTACAAATATCTCGCATGAGTTTAGAACACCGCTTACTTTGATTATCTCTCCTTTGGAAAGATTTTTTGCCGAAAACCCTGATTTACCCGAAAAACAGAGGTCTCAGTTTAAGCTAATTCATCGAAATGCAAAACAACTACTTAAGTTGATTAATCAGCTTTTGGATTTGTCAAAATTGGAAGCGGGTAAGTTTACTCCCGAGATTTCACAAAGTGATATAAGTGAGTTTTTGGAAAAATTGACTTTCTCCTTTAAAAACTTAGCTGATCAAAAGCAAATTGAGCTACGATTTGTGACCGAAACCAAACAATTGATGGCTTTTTATGATGCTGATATTCTCGAAAAAGTTATCACTAATTTACTTTCAAATGCCTTTAAATACACTCCTGAGCAAGGAAAAATAGAAGTAATCCTAGAAACTCAATATTCGGCAGATGGCCAGCTCGATAAGGTTCAAATTTTGGTAAAAGATACAGGGGCTGGTATTGCACCGCAGCATATTGCCAATATTTTTAATAGATTTTATCAAATTCAAGAATCTACACAACCGCAAGTAGTTGGTACTGGCGTTGGGCTTGCGCTCTGCAAAGAACTAATTTTACTACATAGAGGTGATATTTCTGTGGCAAGTACACCTCAGCAAGGCAGTACTTTTAAGGTAATCTTACCTGTTTCGGCAAGTTCTTTTGAAGAAAGTTGGATTAAAGAAGGTAGTAAACAGATTGGTATTGAAACACAAACATTACCGAAAAAAATAGTTTCTAAAAATGAGAAAGTAGCTAACACTGGAGAGAAACCCATTGTATTAATTGCCGAAGACAATGAAGAGCTAAGAGAGTATATTAAAGAAGTCCTGAGTGATAACTTTGAGGTACTCGAAGCCGATAACGGAAAACTAGCTTGGGAAAAAGCGCTCAATTTTATACCTGATTTGATTATTTCGGACTGGATGATGCCTGAGCTGACAGGGGTAGAGTTTTGTGGTTTGGTCAAAGAGAATGTTAAAACAAGCCATATTCCTGTGATTATTCTTACTTCAAAAAGTAATAATGAAAGTAAAATAGTAGGGTGGGAAGTTGGTGCAGATGATTATATTACCAAACCATTCAATGCAAATTTATTGGAAGTTCGGGTCAAAAACCTGTTAGAAATTCGCCGTAAACTTCGCGAACGCTTCACACAGGAGGTCGAAATACAACCCAAGGAAATTACCCTAAATACTGCTGATGAGCATTTTCTGGAAAGAGCCATACGGATTGTTGAAGAAAATATAGATAATCCTTCTTTCGATATCCAGCAGCTGGAGTCGGAGCTGAAAATGAGCAATATGCAGCTTTATCGAAAACTTAAAAGTTTAACTAATCTTTCAGGAAATGAGTTTATCAGAAATATAAGACTGAAACGTGCCGTACAGTTACTCGAAACAGAAAGTTATACGGTTTCAGAAATTGCCTATAAAGTAGGTTTTAACGATCCATCCTATTTTACTAGAATCTTTAAGAAAGAATACGGTAAATCACCTTCAGAGATGAGAGATAAGGTCTGATGAAGAACTACATTTAAAAACAGTAAACGAATGATTTATATATGAATTTCACCTTAAAATCACAAGGCTTAGGATTCTAGTGAAATTCATATATAAACTCACTTTTGAGCTAAATACTCTAATTTTCTGGAGCTGATTTGCGAGATTGGAGTAGGCCATTTTTCAAAAGCTCATTTTTCTTCCAAGCTTTTCTTTCCAATTTCATTTTTTGTGCCGTAGCCTCTTGGTTCTTAGTGATTTCACTCAAATCAGGGCAACCTGCATCTACCCAGCAAGTATACCAAAAATCAGCAGTACATTGTGCAGATTCTAACAAACGCTCATTTACGGTATTTCCAAGACGCTTTGCATAAGCTTTCGCAAATTCTGGCGAATAATTTTTTCTCATCTGACCAAATCTTTCAGAACGCTTATACTTTTGAGCGTCGCTAAAGCCTTCGGAAGCTTTGATTTCTTCTTCAAAAACAGCTTTTAACATAAAGCTAGATTTTTTTAGTACCTTCCAAATTTCATCTTGTGGATTTTTTAGGTAGTGTGCCTTATGCTTTTGGTAAAGACTATAACCATCCAAATGTAATTCAGGAATCATACTTTCCCATAAAGAATGTAGCCCTTTCTGATTGGTAAGTTGACCATCGTAATTGTAACTTGTGTGCAAAGGCACGTGCGCATCCGAAATATAATGCCCCATGTCAGCAGCATAATACAAAATACTATCTTTTTGTTTGTTCTTAAACGCGCGTGTAAGTTTGTCTTTGAGCCACAAAATTTCCCAAGGTACAGTACCATATTTACGCAGGGTATCCACCGAATATTTTTGTACGGCCTCTTCCCATTGATGCGGAATATTATCGAGCCCTTCCTTACCAAAAATTGGGGCATCGCCGTCAATAAAATGTTTTGTTTCTTCTTTAGGGTCGTCTTTGCGACGAACATCTGGGCGTACTGAATTATACACCATGTAGTCCATTTCACTTCCGAAAAATAATTGAAGAGACTTCGGTAATGAATAGATAGAAATTTGATGAATGGTTCGATGGGCTAAAAATCCCCATGAGCCAAGGGCCATAATAACTAGAAAGGCCGATGCTGTGATGAATAGTTTTTTCATTAAAAAGATTAAATAACAACTAATAAGCAATGGCGTAATAGCTTGCAACCTGCTGGCGAATTGCAAGAAATTACCAATGCTTGCACTAGGTAGTGTGTTGACGAATGCTTAGTTCGTTTGGTTTGGATTGAAAATAGTCCTTTAAGTTTAATTCAAAGTATAGAACATTGCTGAGCGGGTTATATACATAGGCCGAGGTTTCTACAAAACCCAGCGAACGATACAACTGGATAGCACTCGTCAAAGTAGTTAAGGTGTCGAGTTTCATGGTTTGAAAACCTGCTTCAAAAGCAAAACGAATGAGCTCTTTTACCAGTTTTTTACCATAAGAATGACTCCTAAATTGAGGTTTGACATAAAGCCTTTTCATTTCACAAACTCCCTCAGCAATAGGCTTGAGCGCCACACACCCTGCTGGAGTATTTTCATGATACAATAAAATAATACAGCCAGTCGGAGGAGAATACACCTGATGAAGCAATTGAAGTTCTTGTTCAAAGTTCTGAAAACATAAATCTATACCTAGTTCATGAGAATACTCCACGAATAACTCACGAACTATCTCTAATTCAGTTTCTGTGTATTTGATGTAATTGAATTGCATAAAACCAATAAAGTGTTTGATTTTTTAATGAAGCAATACCAAGCAAAGTGTGATTCATCTATTTTTGAATATGAAATTACAAGAAATTTTAGGAAAAGTCGTATCCGACAATGCAATTCATGCTCGTTTCTTGAACACTTTGTCGTTGATGGAAAACACAGGAGCAAGGAAAATCTCTGCTTCTGAACACAAAAGAAAGGTTTCTTATATTGTGTTGAAACATGCTGCCGAGGAGGCACGTCACGCTTTTTATCTAAAAAAACAAATTCAGAAGGTTGGTAATCTCGACGATTATGCCACCTATGATGATGAATTTTTGATAGCGCCTTTTGCTAGTTATTCTTATCTCAACTTACTGGATTTGCAAGTTTGTAAATACCTAAAATCAACGCTTAAGTTAACGGGCGTTGAACTAAAATATGCTGCTTATTTATTGGTTACCTATGCAATCGAAGTGAGAGCGGATGAGTTGTATCCTGTGTATCAGGAGGTTTTGGATCAGGCCAAATCGAAAGTAAATATGAAATCGATTATTGCGGAAGAAGAGGGGCATTTAGCAGAAATGATTTCTCAGCTAAAAGATTTTTCAGAAAATTGGGAAGAGCACGCTAAAGTGGCTTGTACTTTAGAACAAAAATTATTTAACCAATGGATTGAATCAGTAAATAAAACAATTTAATCTATTGATTTTTAGGGTTTTTGAATTAAAAAGTTTAGAAAAGCTACCTGATAAATTTTATCTTATTTCTTTTTTTGAGTAAGTAATAAGACCTTATTAGTTAACAGTCTAATTACTAGACAAAAAGAGAAAAGGTATTTAGACTTTTTCAATGAATGTTTAAAAA
>NZ_JBMLSD010000467.1:0-34712 GCF_049240685.1 Flectobacillus sp. | reverse complement strand
TTATTTTATTTTTTAACGTTTTATTCAATAATAAAATGTCTGGAATTATCGGAAAGAAAATCGGTATGACTAGCCTCTACAACGCGGATGGCACTGCTGTTCCTTGTACGCTGATCGAAGCCGGTCCTTGTGTTGTAACGCAAGTAAAAACAGTAGAAAAAGAAGGCTATAGCGCTATCCAATTAGGCTATGGTGAGAAGAAAGAGAAGCACACTTCTAGACCATTGTTGGGTCACTTCAAAAAAGCAGGAACTACTCCAAAGAAGAAATTGGTTGAGTTCAAGTCTTTCGAACAATCACTCGATTTAGGTGCAGTTATCACAGCTGAGCTTTTTGTAGAAGGCGATTTCGTAGATGCAATCGGTACTTCAAAAGGTAAAGGTTTCCAAGGTGTTGTTAAACGCCACGGATTTGGTGGTGTTGGTGGTCAAACACACGGACAGCACAACCGCGGACGTCACCCAGGTTCAATTGGTGCATGTTCATTCCCATCTCGCGTGTTCAAAGGTCTTCGCATGGCAGGTCGTACAGGTGGAAATCGTGTAAAAGTTCAAAACTTACAAGTATTGAAAGTTTATGCTGATAAAAACCTTATCGTAGTGTCAGGTTCAGTACCAGGAGCGAAAAACTCTTATGTTATTCTTGAAAAATAATCAATTTGAAGATTTGAAAGGATGCTAGCCTTTCACACAAACTTAGGTTCGGTCATCAAGAATAAAGATTTTCAAATTTTCAAATTCACAAATTTTCAAATTGAAAAATGGAATTATCAGTATTAAATATACAAGGCAAAGATTCAGGTAAGAAAGTTGTTCTTTCTGACGAAATCTTTGGTATCGAGCCAAACGAGCACGTTGTTTGGTTAGATGTAAAGCAATTCTTGGCAAACCAACGTCAAGGAACGCACAAAGCAAAAGAAAGAGCGGAAGTTGCTCGTTCAACTCGTAAGTTGAAGCGTCAAAAAGGTACAGGTGGTGCTCGTGCAGGTTCAATGAAGTCACCTTTATTCAAAGGTGGTGGTCGTATCTTCGGTCCAGTTCCACGTGACTACTCTTTCAAATTGAACAAAAAAGTAAAGTCTTTGGCTCGTCAGTCTGCTTTTGCTTCAAAAGCACAAGCTGGTGAAGTTTCAATCTTGGAAAACTTCTCAATGGAAGCTCCAAAAACAAAAGGCTTCTTGGCAATCTTGAACGCATTGTCATTAACAGAAACTAAAACGTTGATGATTTTGCCAGAAGATAACCAAAATATCTACTTGTCAGGTCGCAACCTACCAAAAACTAAGATTGTTTCTGCTGCACAAGTAAATACTTATGACTTAGTAAATGCAACTCGTCTTGTAATCGTAGAAGATGCTGTTGCAAAAATCGAATCATCTTTCAGCAAATAGTTATCAGTATATAACCTGATGACAATTAACGTCATAAAGAAATGAGCATCATCAAAAGACCAATTCTTACTGAAAAAACTCAGGAGTTGCAGAAAGGCGGTCAGTACGTTTTCGAAGTAGCAGTGAAATCAAACAAGATTGAAATCGCGAAAGAAATCAAGAAAATGTACGGAGTTGACGTAGAATCTGTAAATACACTTCGTCAGTTTGGTAAGAAAAAATCAAGAAGTACTAGAACTAAAATCACAACTGGTTATACTTCAACTTTCAAAAAAGCAATCGTTACCGTAGCTAAAGGCGAGGTAATCGATTTCTACGAAGGTATCTAAGACCAGTTAGAAAGCAATAATGCTTTCAAACAATTTATGGGTGTTCACCCCGATAATTTGAACAAACTAGAGAAATGGCAGTTAGAAAATTAAAACCAACGTCTCCGGGTCAACGTCAACGTGTAGCTCCAACTTTCGAAGAAATCACTACTTCGAAGCCGTACAAACCGTTGTTGGCTCCAATCAAAAAAACAGGTGGTCGTAACGCGTTCGGTCACCGCGCAATGCGCTACATTGGTGGCGGTCACAAACGTCGTTATCGTTTGATCGACTTCTATCGCGATAAATTCGATGTAGAAGCAACAGTATTGACAATTGAATACGATCCAAACCGTACAGCTCGTATCGCATTGATCGAGTACACAGATGGTGAAAAATCATACATCATTGCTCCTTCAGGTTTGAAAGTTGGTCAGACAGTAGTATCTGGCTCATCAGTAGCACCAGAAGTAGGTAACACAATGCCTTTGTCAAGCATCCCTGTAGGTACAATCGTTCACGCTATCGAGCTTCGTCCTCGTGGTGGTGCAGAGCTAGCTCGTTCGGCAGGTACTTATGCTCAGTTGTTGGCACGTGATAGCAAATATGCTACATTGAAATTGCCTTCAGGTGAAATGCGTATGGTATTAGTAAACTGTTTGGCAACAATCGGTTCGGTATCAAATGCTGACCACATGAACACAAACTTGGGTAAAGCTGGTCGTAACCGTTGGTTGGGCCGTCGTCCAAGAGTTCGTGGTGTAGTAATGAACCCAGTTGATCACCCAATGGGTGGTGGTGAAGGCCGTTCATCTGGTGGTCACCCTCGCTCACGTAACGGCTTGTTGGCGAAAGGTAAGAAAACTCGCGACAAGAAAAAGCATTCAAATCGTCTAATCATCAGTAGAAAGAAATAATACATAGATGGCACGTTCATTAAAAAAAGGACCTTATATTGACTACCGCCTTGACAACAAAGTAATTGCTATGAATGAGTCAGGTAAAAAGTCAGTTATCAAAACTTGGTCAAGACGTTCAATGATTTCTCCTGATTTCGTTGGACACACTTTCGCAGTGCACAACGGTAACAAGTTTATCCCAGTATATGTAACAGAAAACATGGTAGGACATAAACTTGGTGAATTTGCTCCAACACGCAATTTCCGTGGTCACATCGCTAAAAAAGATAAAGGCAAAAGATAATAGGGGATAGTGGAATGAGGATTGCGGATTGTAAGATTCAATCCTGATAATCCAAAATCCCAGAACCTAAATCCGAAATTATAGAAATGGAAGCAGTAGCTAAATTAAACAATGTTCCGACTTCGCCTCAGAAAATGAGAATCGTGGTAGACATGATTAGAGGTCAGAAAGTTAACAAGGCTTTGGGTATCTTGAAATATGAGCCTAAAGTTGGTGCTAGATTTGTTGAGAAATTGTTACTCTCAGCAATTGCTAACTGGCAAAATAAGCACGAAGACGTTAAGTTGGAAGATGCCGACTTATATGTTAAAACCGTTACAGTAGATGGCGGTAGCTCTTTGAAGCGTTTGCGTCCAGCTCCACAAGGTCGTGGATACAGAATCTTGAAGCGTTCAAACCACATTACATTAGTGGTTGCTTCTGCAAGTGCTCCATCAATCGTAACATCAGAAGAATAATTAGAGAAAACATCTAAATATCATAAAATGGGACAGAAAGTTAACCCCGTTGGTCTTAGACTTGGTATCGTCAGAGGTTGGGATTCTAACTGGTACGGCGGTAAGAATTTTGCCGACAAGTTAGTTGAGGATGAAAAAATCCGTAAATACGTAGCTGCTCGTATTCCAAAGGGTGCAATCTCTAAGGTAATTATTGAGCGTACTTTGAAACGTATTACTTTGACTATCAATACTGCACGCCCAGGCGTTGTAATCGGTAAGGGTGGTCAAGAAGTAGATAAAATCAAAGAAGAATTAAAGAAAATCACAGGCAAAGATGTTCAAATCAACATCTTTGAAATTAAACGTCCTGAGATTGATGCTAAATTGATTGGCGAAACTATCGCTCAACAATTAGAAGCACGTATTTCTTTCCGTCGTGCTATGAAGCAAGCTATTGCTTCTGCGATGAGAGTAGGTGCTCAAGGTATCAAATTGAAACTTTCTGGCCGTTTGGGTGGTGCCGAAATGGCTCGCTCAGAAGGATACAAAGAAGGACGTATTCCTCTTCATACATTACGTGCAGACATCGACTACGCAGTATCTGAAGCTTTGACAGTTTACGGTAAAATCGGTATCAAAGTTTGGGTTTGCAAAGGCGAAGTGTACGGAAAACGTGACCTTTCTCCAAACGCTGGTATGTCAGCTCAACAAGCTGGTGGCGACTCTCGTGGCGGTAACAACAACCGTGGTGGTCGTGATGACGAAGGTGGACGTCGTGGTGGACGCGATAATCGCGGTGGCCGTGGCGATAACCGTCGTAACAACAACAATAACAACCGTGGTGGTGGTAAAGGAGGAAATGCCAACAACAGAGGAGGCGGTAAGAGATAATTTTTAATCTTAGTTTATAGTCGCAAGTCCTAAAGATACTTTATGTACTTTACGACTTTCGACTTAGAACTGAAAGACTTCATAAGACAATGTTACAACCAAGAAGAACCAAGTTCCGTAAGCAACAGAAAGGTAGAGTGAAAGGTTTGGCTACTCGCGGTCATGAAATTGACTTCGGTACATTCGCTATCAAAGCTCTGGAGCCAGGACGTATCACTGCTCGTCAGATCGAAGCAGCTCGTATCTCAGTAACTCGTGCAATGAAACGTGAAGGTCAGGTTTGGATTCGTATCTTCCCTGACAAACCAATCACTAAGAAACCAGCCGAAGTTCGTATGGGTAAAGGTAAAGGTGCTCCAGAATACTGGGTAGCTAATATCAAACCAGGAACTATCTTATTCGAATCTGCTGGGGTACCTTTGGAATTGGCACAAGAGTCACTTCGTTTGGCGGCTCAAAAATTGCCACTTCGTACTAAATTCGTAGTTCGTAGAGATTATCAAGAATAGTATATCATGTCGTTGGAAGCCTTAAAACTTCTAACGACTCCATGACTGATAAAATAATGAAGAACGCAGAAATCCAAAAATTGAGCCTAGATGAGTTGAAAGCAACTCTAGCTTCAGAAAAAGATGCTTTGGCACGTTTGAAGTTTGCTCACGCTATTTCTCCAATCGAGAACCCTTTGCGCTTGCGTGAATCTCGCAAATTGATCGCTCGTTTGGAAACTGCTATTACAGCAGCTTCTAAATAATAGGAATTTCCTATCATTTTATTTTAACTGAACAGACCTCATCAACATACCGCTTGAGGTCAATCTAAAACAACCAAATCCAACGATGGAAAGAAATCTAAGAAAAGTAAGGATTGGGCGTGTGGTGAGCAACAAGATGGATAAATCTATCACCGTCGCCGTAGACAGAAAAGTTAAGCACCCTCTTTATGGTAAGTTTATGTTGAAAACTTCCAAATTGATGGCTCACGATGAAAATAACGAATGTGGAATCGGTGACACAGTGAAGGTAATGGAAACCCGTCCTTTGTCAAAGAACAAGCGTTGGAGATTAGTTGAAATTATCGAGAAAGCGAAATAATTCACTACTCCAGTTTTATCCAACGTTCAGCATCACTTCCTATTGTTGTTAGTGGTGTATCGTTAAATTTAATTTTTTCGCAATCTTTAATATACCAATCAAACAATGGTACAGCAAGAATCAAGACTCGGCGTTGCTGATAACTCAGGTGCAAAAGAGGTACTGGTTATCCGCGTGTTGGGCGGTACAGGAAAAAGATATGCTTCTATTGGTGACAAAATTGTAGTAACAGTGAAGTCTGCTTTGTCGTCATCAAACATGAAGAAAGGTACGGTTTCTAAAGCCGTAGTTGTAAGAACTAAAAAAGAAATTCGTCGTAAGGATGGATCTTATATCCGTTTCGAAGACAATGCAGCAGTTCTTTTAAACAACAATGACGAGCCACGTGGTACTCGTATTTTTGGACCAGTTGCACGTGAATTGCGTGACGCAGGTTTCATGAAAATTGTTTCATTAGCCCCAGAGGTACTTTAATCATAACCTGTCATCATCATGGAAAGAAAGTTTAATAAGCAACCTAAGTTGCACATCAAAACTGGTGATACTGTTGTGGTTATCGCTGGTAACGCTAAAGGACAAACAGGCGTAGTAAAAAAAGTATTGGTTGAAAAACAACGTGCTATCGTTGAAGGTGTAAACTTCATCACTAAACACGTTAAGCCAAGCGCTGCTAACCCTCAAGGTGGTATCGTTAAGACTGAAGGTACTATCCATATCTCAAACATTGCAGTTGCTGAAAACGGTAAAGCCGTTCGCACAGGTCGCAAATTGAACGAGAATGGTAAGTTGCAAAGATATTCTAAAGCAACAGGTAAATTTATCTAATAAATCAATGAAGCGTCCACTTTTGAGGACGTGAAAAGTGGGTCGGAAATCCACATAAAGTTTTCATAACAATGGCAACTACAACAAGATTAAAAGACAAATACGTTGGCGAAGTTGTTCCTGCTCTAAAGGAAAAGTTCCAATACAAATCAGTAATGCAAGTTCCTAAGATTACTAAAATCGTAATCAACAAAGGTATCGGTGCTGCTGTAGCTGATAAGAAATTAATCGACACAGGTGTTGAAGAACTTACTCTTATTGCTGGTCAAAAAGCAGTAGCTACAATGTCTAAAAAAGCTATCTCAAACTTTAAGTTGCGTGAAAACATGCCTATCGGTGTGAAAGTAACTTTGAGAGGAGATAAAATGTACGAATTCCTTGATCGTTTGACTACTGTGGCTCTTCCACGTGTACGTGACTTCAAAGGTATCTCAGACAAAGGTTTCGATGGTCGTGGTAACTATACTTTGGGTGTGAAAGAACAAATCATCTTCCCAGAGATTTCTATCGACAAAGTGAGCAAAATCTCTGGTATGGATATCACTTTTGTTACGACTGCAAACACAGATGCTGAAGCTTACGCATTGTTACAACAAATGGGTATGCCTTTCGCTAATTCGAAGAAGTAATTAATTATGTTATCCGTTATTCGTCGTCTCAACTTCGGAAACGGTTTTGCGGATAACGAATAACTGATAACAGACAACTGATAAAAAGATTCAACCAACATGGCAAAAGAATCAGTTAAAGCAAGAGAAAGAAAAAAAGAAGCAACTGTTGCTAAATACGCTGCTAAGCGTGCTGCTTTGAAAGCTGCTGGCGACTACTTAGGTTTGGATAAATTACCTAAAAATGCTTCACCAGTACGTTTGCACAACCGTTGTAAGCTTACAGGACGTCCAAGAGGTTATATGCGTAAATTCGGCATCAACCGTGTGACTTTCCGTGAAATGGCTTCAGCAGGATTGATTCCAGGTGTGACAAAATCAAGCTGGTAATACTCTTACGATAAAAATTTGTCGTAATCTTTATTAAAATCAGCCACTTATGGTTGTTTTTTTAAATCCAATTCCGTAATTTTGCGAGCCTTTTCCCAAAGAAAAGTTCGTTTCAAATATCGAAAACAATGACAGATCCAATAGCAGACTACTTAACACGATTGAGAAATGCCATCAAGGCACGTCACAGAATCGTTGAAATTCCTGCTTCTAACATCAAAAAGGAAATCACTAAAGTGCTTTTTGATAAAGGATACATTCAAAACTACAAGTTTGACGATTCATCAGTACAGGGTACAATCAAAATCGCTTTGAAATACAACCCAGTTACTAAACAACCTGCAATCGTTAAGTTGGAGAGAGTATCTAAACCAGGTTTGCGTAAATACAAAGGTGCTGATGAGTTACCACGTGTTCTAAACGGTTTGGGTGTAGCTATCCTTTCAACATCAAAAGGTGTAATTACTGACAAAGAAGCCCGCACACTTAATGTAGGTGGTGAAGTTCTTTGCTACGTATACTAATCTTACATTTGGGGAATAAGTCTTATACAGGTTTGTTCCCTAACTTATTTTCAAATAACGCTGAAAGAGGAGCTTCTCCTCCATTTAAGCAAAAACACAAAAGTCATGTCACGCGTTGGTAATAAAGTTATCACACTTCCTGCCGGTGTTACTGTAACAATTGAAAAAAGTACAGTAACAGTAAAAGGCTCTAAAGGTACTCTCTCTCGTTCTATCGATCCAGATATCGCTGTTGAAGTTGAAGGAAATGAAGTACGTGTTAAACGCCCTACTGATCAAAAACGCCACAAAGCTCTTCACGGATTATACCGTGCTTTGATCAACAACATGGTTGTTGGCGTTAGCGATGGTTTCAAAAAAGAAATGGAAATTGTCGGTGTAGGTTACAAAGCTTCTAATCAAGGAAACCTTCTTGAACTAGCGTTGGGTTACTCTCACGCAATCTTCATGCAAATCCCTAGCGAGTTGAAAGTTACAACTGCAATGGAAAAAGGTCAAAACCCTAAAGTTACTTTAGAAGGTATCGACAAAGAATTAATCGGCCAAGTTTCAGCAAAAATTCGTTCTCTTCGTAAGGTTGAGCCATACAAAGGTAAAGGTATTCGCTTCGTTGGTGAGCAAATTCGTAGAAAAGCTGGTAAAGCTGGTGGTAAGAAATAGAATTTAATCATCGTGGGTCGGTAATCCACAAAACTATATAAATTAATGGCTTCGCAAAAAGAATCAAGAAGACTTCGTATTAAGTTGTCTATCAGAGCTAAAATCTCTGGTACAGCTGAAAAGCCAAGATTGTCAGTGTTTCGTTCAAACTCAGGTATTTATGCTCAATTGATCGACGACACTAAAGGCTCTACATTGGCTGCTGCTTCATCTAAGGAATTAGGTTTGAAGAATGGTAATGTTGAAAATGCAAAATTAGTAGGTGCTAAAATTGCAGAGAAAGCTTTGGCTGCAGGTGTTTCAACAGTTGTTTTTGACCGTAACGGTTACTTGTACCATGGTCGTGTTAAAGCAGTTGCTGAAGGTGCAAGAGAAGGAGGTCTTAAATTTTAATTAGTTAATTTGAATTTGTGCAATGCGGATTTCCGCCGTTCCAAAATGAAAGTTTTTGATGTTAAAGCACAGATTTCAAATTTTCAAATTCAACAATTTTCAAATTAGAAAAAAATGTCGCAATTAATATCAAAACCTATCAAGGTTAACGAAGGCGAACTAAAAGAAAGAGTTGTTGCTATCAACCGCGTAGCGAAAGTAGTAAAAGGTGGACGTCGTTTCAGCTTCTCTGCTATCGTAGTAGTTGGTGACGGCAAAGGTGTAGTTGGCTTTGGTTTGGGTAAAGCAAACGAAGTAACTGACGCGATCTCTAAAGGTATCGAAGACGCTAAGAAAAACTTATTCCAAGTTGCTCTTTTGAAAGCAACTGTACCTCACGAACAAATTGGTAAGTTCTCAGGAGGTTTCGTATTGTTGAAGCCAGCTGCTCCAGGTACTGGGGTAATCGCGGGTGGTGCAATGCGTGCCGTATTAGAAGCTGCTGGTGTTCATGACGTATTGGCAAAATCAAAAGGTTCTTCTAACCCACACAACGTGGTAAAAGCAACTGTTGATGCGCTAGTTAAAATGAGAAACCCTCATACAGTAGCATTCCAAAGAGGAGTATCTTTAGCAAAAGTATTTAACGGATAATTTATTTTAGTTGACGGCATTGGGCTTGTTGTTGTATACTTCAAGCTCAATGTTTAGACTCCAAAATATAAGACCATGTCAAAGGTAAAAATTACTCAAGTTAAGAGTACAATCAAACGTCCAGAAGTTCAAAAACGTACTATTCAAGCTTTAGGTTTGGGTAAATTGAACAAAAGCGTAGAAAAAGAATTGAACCCAGCTATCGAAGGTATGATTCGTGCGGTTCAACACTTGATTGTAGTTGAAAATCTTTAATCAAGCCCTATCAAAGGATTGATTAAGCGAGTCGTCTCAAGGTGAAACGGCGTTTAGCAATTATTTAATTTTTTCAAAAAAATGAATTTATCGTCATTAAAGCCCGCAGTGGGCTCTACTAAGGTAAGAAAAAGAGTTGGCCGTGGTGCAGGTTCTGGTTTAGGTGGTACTTCTGCTCGTGGTCACAAAGGTGCTCAATCTCGTTCGGGTTACTCTCGTAAATCTGGTTTTGAAGGTGGTCAAATGCCTCTTCAACGTCGTGTTCCTAAATTCGGCTTTAAAAATATTAATCGTGTTGAGTATAAAGCTATCAACTTGGATACTCTCCAGGCTTTGATTGATTCAACTGGTGTAACAGTTATCACTCACGATGTATTGTACCAAAATGGTTTGGTTTCGAAAAATGACTTGGTGAAAATCTTGTCTCGTGGCGAAATCAAAACTGCAGTAGAGGTGCAAGTTAAAGGTTTCTCTGCTTCTGCTAAGGCTGCTATTGAAGCTGCAGGAGGTAAAGCAGTTGTAGCTTAATTTTCAACTGAAAAATCGATAGACAACAGAAATTATTGAGTAATCATTGTAAAATCTGACATCAGATTTGTAATTAACGAAAAAGTTAAACATCTTTCGAGTTATATTCTATAACGATTACTTAAACAGATAGCATGAACAAGTTTATTAGCACTATCAAAAACATTATTTCAATAGAGGAATTAAGAACTCGTATTCTTAATACCCTGTTGTTTATCACCTTTTTTCGCCTTGGATCTTACGTTGTTTTACCAGGTGTAGATGCCACGAAGTTAGCGCAGAAGGGTGAAGGCGGTTTATTAGGTTTGTTGAATATGTTCTCAGGTGGAGCGTTTAATAACGCCTCTATCTTTGCCTTAGGCATCATGCCATATATTTCTGCTTCTATTGCAATCCAACTTCTTACAATTGCATTGCCATATTTCCAAAAGATGCAGAAGGATGGTGAGTCTGGTCGCAAAAAGTTAAACCAAATCACTCGTGTTCTAACAATTTTTGTGACAGCTGCACAAGCCTTTACATATTTGCAAGTAACTATCCCTGCTGAGGCTATTCTAGTTTCACCTTGGTCATTCCGTTTGTACTCAGTAATCATTTTGGTTGCTGGAACTATGTTCTGTATGTGGCTTGGTGAGAAAATCACTGACAAAGGTATAGGTAACGGTATTTCAATGCTAATTATGATTGGTATTGTGTCTCGTTTTCCAGCTTCTTTATTAGGTGAGGCTCAATCAAGAGGTATGTCAGGTGCTTTATTATTCATTATCGAGGTTGTTGCCTTGTTTTTTGTAGTAATGGGTGCTGTGATGGTTACTCAAGCTGTACGTCGTATTCCAGTACAATACGCGAAACAAGTGGTAGGAAATAGAGTTTCAATGAGCGGTGAACGTCAGTACATTCCTCTAAAATTGAATGCTGCTGGTGTAATGCCAATCATTTTTGCTCAAGCATTGATGTTTGTACCGGGGTTAGTAGCCCAATCCTTAGCCGACAAGAGTGAGTTTGCTCAATCTGTGGCTCAAGCTTTTGGTGACTTCACTACTTGGCAGTACAATTTGTTATTTGCATTTTTAATTATAGTATTTACATTCTTTTACACTGCTATTTCTATCAACCCAACCCAGATTTCAGATGATATGAAGCGTGGGGGAGGCTTCGTTCCAGGTGTTAAACCAGGTGAGGCAACTTCAAACTTTATTGCTGAAATCCTTGATAGAATTACGTTGCCAGGAGCATTTATGTTAGCAATCATCGCAATTTTGCCAGCGGTTGCAAGCATATTTGGTATCACTCGCGGATTTGCATCATTTTTTGGAGGTACTTCTTTGTTAATTTTGGTTGGTGTTGTTCTCGATACCCTTCAGCAAATTGAAAGTTATCTATTAATGCGCAAATATGAAGGTTTGATGCAGTCTGGTCGTGTAAAAGGTAGAACTGAAGCAATCGCTCAGTAATAACAGATGATTTATTTAAAAACATCTTCAGAGTTAGAAATTATCCGTACTAATGGAGTAATTCTGGGAAAAACCCATGCCGAAGTTGCCAAAGCCATTAAACCTGGTATAACAACAAAGGAACTCGATAAAATTGCTTTCGAATATATCAAGGATAATGGAGCACATCCTTCTTTCTTGAATTATAATGTGGGAGGTCATAAGTACCCAGCTTCATTATGTATTTCGGTAAACGATGTCGTTGTTCATGGTATTCCCAATAATTATGAATTGAAAGACGGAGACATCATTTCAATTGATTGCGGAGTTTATAAGAATGGCTTTCACGCAGACAGTGCATATACTTATGCAGTAGGCAATGTCAAAGAAGAAACGCTTCAACTCTTACGTGTCACTAAAGAATCGTTATACTTAGGTATCGCACAAGCTGTAGCTGGCAAAAGAATTGGGGATATTGGATTTGCTATTCAGTCATATTGCGAGAAAGCAGGATTTACAGTTGTGCGAGAACTTGTTGGGCATGGTGTAGGTAAATCACTTCATGAGGGTCCAGAGGTAGCCAACTACGGAAAAAGAGGCGATGGAGCAAAATTGAAAGAAGGCATGGTAATAGCCATTGAACCTATGATTAATTTAGGGAAAAGAGCTATACATCAAGAAAGCGATTACTGGACAATTAGAACCCAAGATCGAAAACCTTCAGCTCATTTTGAACATACAGTTGCAGTTAGTAAAGACCAAGCTAAGATTTTGACCACTTTTGAGTTTATCGAAGAAGTTGTTAAGGCAAATGAATACTTGGTTGAAATCTAACCACCTTTAGAAGTAGTTGTTAATCGTTGACTCGTACAAATTCATTTATCACGCGGATTACGACTAACAAATAAAACAATTTTATGGCAAAACAATCATCCATTGAAGTTGATGGTACTATCGTAGAGGCACTTTCTAACGCTATGTTTAGAGTGGAGTTAGAGAATACTCATCAAGTGATTGCCCATATTTCTGGTAAAATGAGAATGAATTACATTAAAATTTTACCAGGAGATAAGGTGAAACTAGAAATGTCACCTTACGACTTGTCAAAAGCAAGAATCGTGTATCGTTACAAATAAAAAGACAGTTGGCGATTAGCTGGGCAGTTTGCAAAAGCTCATGCTTAGGTACTGTCAGAATGAATTGACAACTTATAAGACAATACTACAATGAAAGTTAAAGCGTCTATCAAAAAGCGTAGTGCTGAATGTAAAGTAATTCGTCGTAATGGCAAACTTTACGTTATTAACAAAAAAAATCCAAAGTTTAAACAAAGACAAGGGTAATAGTATTTGAGTTGGGTAGTTGCGAAATTACTTTACTTAAATTCCCTAAAAAACTAAAAAAGCTTTAGAACAATATGGCTCGTATTGCAGGGGTTGATATTCCCGATAAAAAAAGAGGCGAAATCGCTTTGACCTATATCTTCGGTATTGGTCGTAGCACTGCTCAGAAAATTTTAACACAAGCTGGTATCTCTTTAGATAAGAAAGCCGGTGAGTGGAACGATGAGGAAGCTAGTGCCATCCGTAACATCATCGCAGCTGAATTCAAAACTGAAGGTCAACTTCGTTCTGAAATCCAGTTGAACATTAAGCGTTTGATGGACATTGGTTGCTACCGTGGTCTTCGTCACCGTAAAGGACTTCCTTTACGTGGTCAGAGAACTAAGAACAACTCTCGTACTCGTAAGGGTAAACGTAAGACAGTTGCTAACAAGAAAAAAGCTACTAAGTAATCATTAATATAATGTAGCACTGACGTACCCAAGATTCAATTTAGTTTGAAAAACTCGGTATAGCGCATTATTAACCAAACTCTTAAAATGGCACAAGCTAAAAGAAAAGATAAAGCAAAAAAGAGAGTTGTGATTGTAGAGCCAGTAGGCCAAGTACACATCAAAGCTTCTTTTAACAATATCATCATCTCTATCACTAATAGCCAAGGACAAGTTATTTCTTGGGCTTCAGCTGGTAAAATGGGCTTCAAAGGCTCTAAGAAAAACACTCCTTATGCTGCTCAAACTGCGGCTAGCAACTGTGCTGCTGTAGCTGTTGAAGCTGGTATGAAGAAAGCAGAGGTTTTTGTTAAAGGCCCAGGTGCTGGTCGTGAATCAGCTATCAGAACTGTAGCTAATGCTGGTATTGAGGTGTTATCTATCAAAGATATCACTCCACTTCCTCACAACGGCTGTCGTCCTCCAAAACGTCGTAGAGTATAGTATAAAGTGCTTACATTTTGTAACACTTTTCGAAAGGCATTACGAAGGGTAATTAGTAATTATTACCCTTCGTTTTCATGTTTCCAATAACTTAATTACTTCATTGAGCAAAAGTGGCTCATTGACTCAATTTATTTCAAAAAATGGCAAGATACACAGGTCCAAAATCAAAAATTGCTCGTCGTTTCGGTGAGCCAATCTTAGGTCCAAGCAAAGCGTTGTCACGCAAAAACTACGGTCCAGGTCAACACGGAAAAGGAAAACGTGCGAAGCAATCAGAATATGCTTTGCAGTTGAAAGAAAAACAAAAAGTGAAATACACTTATGGTATTCTTGAAAAACAATTCGAGAACCTTTTCCATAAAGCTGCCGTAAGAGAAGGTATCAAAGGTGAAAACCTTTTGAAACTTTGTGAAGCACGTCTTGACAACACAGTTTACCGTTTAGGTATTGCTCCAACTCGTCGTGCTGCACGCCAGTTGGTTATCCACAAGCATATCATTGTTGACGGAGAGATTGTTAACATCCCATCATATTCATTAAAGCCAGGACAATTAGTTGGTGTTCGTGAAAAATCGAAGTCATTAGAAGTTATTACTAACTCTCTTTCTGGAAGAGCAGGTAAGCGTTTTAACTGGTTGGAGTGGGAAGCATCTACTTTGACTGGTAAATTCCTTTCTTACCCAGAGAGAAGTGACATTCCTGAAAACTTCAACGAGCAGGCAATCGTCGAGCTTTACTCGAAGTAATCGTAGCATTTACAAAACTAATAATCCACTTGTTTTGTTAGTTGTAAATACGAAAAGCTTTGTTAGGTATAAATATCGAATATCAATTTACTTGGTATTCGATATTTTATAAAACGGACTAGAGTAATTGCGATTATAATTCTTGCTTTGAAAATTGTATTATAATAAAAAAAAACAATTTTGTCAAGATTTTTCTCAAAAAATACTCCTCAAATTCCTAAAACTCACGAAGTTATTTAGTATATTACGCTCGATTACTCTATTCTTAAAAATCTAAGATAAATTAAGCTACGAAATATGTCAATATTAGCATTCCAAATGCCCGACAAAGTCGTTATGGAGAAAGCTGACGACTTTCACGGGTTATTTGAGTTTAAGCCTCTCGAAAAAGGCTATGGCGTTACAATCGGTAACGCACTTCGTAGAATCTTGTTGTCTTCACTTGAAGGCTACGCTATCACTAGCGTGAAAGTAGGTGGAGTATTGCACGAGTTCTCTGCTATTGAGGGTGTTATTGAGGATATGACTGAAATTATCTTGAACTTGAAAAAAGTTCGCTTCAAGAAAACTCAGGAAATCCTTGAAAACAAAATCAATGTTAGAGTAAAGGGTCAGACTACGTTGACTGCTGGAGACATTAACAAATTTACAAACTACTTCGAAATCCTTAATCCAGATTTAGTAATCTGTAACTTGGACGAATCGAAAGAGTTTGAAATGGAGATAATCGTTGAAAAAGGTCGTGGTTATGTTCCTGCTGACGAGCCTCGTAATGTAGAGCCTCCATTTGGTCATATCCCAATTGATGCTATCTACACTCCAATTAAAAACGTGAAGTTTAGTGTAGAAAACACACGTGTAGAACAAAAAACTGACTACGAAAAGTTAATCCTGGATATCGAAACTGATGGTTCGATTCACCCAGAGGATGCTTTGAAAGGTGCAGCGTATATATTGATTCAGCATTTCATGTTGTTCTCTGACCAAACAATGACGTTCGAAGCTATGAAAGCTGAGGATGAAAATGTAGTGGATGAAGAAATGCTTCACATGAGAAAACTGTTGAAGACACCATTGGCAGACCTTGATTTGTCAGTTCGTGCTTACAACTGTTTGAAATCAGCAGACGTTAGAACTTTAGGCGATTTGGTTAAATTGGAAATTTCTGATATGATGAAATTCCGTAACTTCGGTAAGAAGTCATTAACCGAATTGGAACAATTGGTAGAAGAAAAAGGTCTTCACTTTGGTATGGACGTAGCTCGCTACCGTTTGGATGAAGATTAATAATAAGGAAATGCAAAGTTATACTTGGTAAGATTTTATAGTTTGTATAACTTTGCACTCCAATTACAATTAGTAGTAATAGGTGGGAGCCTCAAACGCTACCTAACCGCAGCGAAATTCGTTTTCGCTTTCAACTTACGAAACAATGAGACACGGAAAAAAATTCAACCACTTAGGCAGAACAGCCTCTCACAGAGCCGCTTTGTTATCAAACATGGCTTCTTCTTTGATTCTTCACAAAAGAATCGAAACTACAGTTGCAAAAGCTAAAGAATTAAGAAAGTACGTTGAACCTTTGATTACTAAATCAAAGACTGACGATACTCACAGCCGTCGTGTTGTGTTCTCTTACTTGCAAAACAAAGAAGCAGTTAAAGAACTTTTCGGTACTATCTCTGAAAAAGTTGCTAACCGCCCAGGTGGATACACAAGAATTATCAAGTTAGGAAATCGTCTTGGTGACAACGCTGATATTTGCTTAATTGAGTTAGTTGATTTCAACGAAACTTTATTGGCCGCAGTTGCTGAAAAAGCTACCAAAACTCGTCGTAGCCGTCGTTCTTCTAAGAAAGCTGATGCTCCTGCTGCTGAAGTAGTTGCTGAAACTCCAGCTGTAGAGGAAGCTCCTGAAGCTCCTGCTGCTGAAGAGAAAACAGAAGAATAGTCATGATGTAGTCCTGACATAAAAGCCTCAATCGTTTTTGATTGAGGCTTTTTTTTGCGCCATTTTTTGAGCAGTTCCACCTAAACTCTTAATAATTCTATATTTCAATGGGAAAATGATAAATATCATTCGCAATTTTTAAATTGTCATGGTATACAGGGACTTGATGACAAAATCTCTTCATTTTTATTCATTTTCGCTTAACTTTGCATAATTTTTTAACCAAAGAGCAACCAATGAAAGTAACACAAAGCCAACCAGCGGTTTTATTGTTGGAAGACGGCACAGTTTTTAGAGGCAATGCCCTCGGAAAAATCGGGACTAGTGGCGGCGAAATCTGCTTCAATACGGGGATGACTGGGTATCAAGAAATTTATACAGATCCATCGTATTTTGGTCAGGTAATTGTAAACACAACCTCTCACATAGGAAACTATGGTGTAGTCAACGAGCTTGAAGAAGAATCAGCTTCCGTAAAGATTGCAGGGATGGTTTGTAATGAATTTTCGCCAATTCACTCACGTAAGACTGCTGATGGTTCTTTACAAGAGTATTTCGAAAAGGCGGGTATCGTAGGTATTTCAGGAATTGACACTCGTCAAATCGTAAGACATATCCGCGAAAAGGGTGTGATGAACTGTATCATTTCATCTGAAATTTTAGAAATCGAAGCCCTAAAAGCAGAGTTAGCTAAGATTCCACCAATGGAAGGTTTGGAGTTATCTTCTCAGGTATGTACTCAAGAACCTTATTTCTTAGGCGATGAAAGCGCTGAGAAAAAGGTAGCTGTGCTTGACCTTGGTGTAAAGAAAAGTATTTTGTCTAACTTGACAGATAGAGGATGCTATTTGAAAGTATTTCCTGCAAAGACTTCTTTTGCTGAAATGGAGGCTTGGTCTCCAAATGGATACTTTATCTCTAATGGCCCTGGCGACCCTGCCGTAATGCCTTATGCGGTAGAAACCGTAAAAGAAATTGTAGATAATGAAAAACCTACTTTTGGTATTTGTCTTGGACACCAAATCCTAGCGCAAGCTTCTGGTTTATCAACCTACAAAATGAAAAATGGTCACCGTGGCTTAAATCACCCTGTGAAAAACTTGATTACAGGTTTATCTGAAATTACTTCTCAAAACCATGGTTTTGCGGTTAAAATGGAAGAATTGGAGGCTAACCCTAACGTTGAGTTGACCCACATCAACTTGAACGATAAAACTGTAGAAGGTTTGCGTCGTGTTGATAAACCCGCATTTTCGGTACAACACCACCCTGAAGCATCTCCCGGTCCGCATGATTCAAGATATCTATTTGATTCTTTTGTGGAAATGTTATAAAATTGTAAGCGGTTCGAATTTCGAACCGCTTTTTTTATCTATAATGATTCAACCGAGGATTTCTATATTGGATTCAAATAGTATGATAGAGTTAGTGATTACCAAAGATGGTTCGCATACCTTGTATAATCCTGAGCTTGGGGTATGGCATCATTCTGTACATGGTGCTATTCAGGAATCAAGGCATATATTTATTGAGCTGGGATTAATGAAAATCGCAGAGACAAAAAAGCAAATTAATATCTTCGAAATGGGCTTTGGAACGGGACTCAACGTGCTTTTAACGGCCTTGGAAGCCTTAAAAAATAATTTTAGGATAGACTATACTACAATTGAGGCTTTTCCTTTAAAAAAAGAAGAATTTGAGGTTTTGAATTACGATACCTTGTTAAACACTGATTTGTTACAGCCAATCCACCTATATCCTTGGAATCAAAAATCTGTTTTGCAAGAAGAATTTTGGTTGACGAAGGTGAAAGAAGATTTACTGAATTACCAATTTTCTCAGAAAATCGATTTGGTATATTTTGATGCTTATGCTCCAACAGCTCAACCAGAATTGTGGTCGGAAGAAATTTTTCGAAAGATTTATAATGCCATGAACCTTGGTGGAATACTAACGACATATTGCTCAAAATCTGTAGTCAGAAAAGCTTTGCAGGCTGCTGGTTTTAAAGTAGAAAAGCATCCAGGACCACCATTTAAAAGAGAAGTATTAAGAGCTATTAAGTAAAAGAGCAAAATTAGATTTTAGGGACAAGGCAACAGGCACAAGGCAAGGAGTGTTAAATTGTTTGTTAGTAACAATAGATATGTTTTGCCGAATGCCCAAGACTGAAAGCCGAAAGCACGAGAAAAAAGGTTTTTTTATAAAAGTATAAAGACCTTTTGCCTAAGGCTTGCGGCTTACAGCTTACAGCCTAAAGTACTCAAGTGAAATCTGATTTTGTACGAAAACTTAAATGATAATCCTAATCTTGAAATGTGGAATACCTCATCAGAACTGTACTAAGGACTTTCAATAATTGCGGATTTCTGATTTCGGAAGTAAAGTAAAATACTTTTATTTTTATAAAAAATAGCAACTTAAACTTCCGAAATCCCACATCCGAAATAGACATTTTTAGAATACTTTGTACACGACTAAAGGCTCTAAATATTTATTCTACTTGGCAAGGAAAGCCAAATAAGCAATTTTCTTTAATCATTTTGGCTACACTCTTCGGAACATAATCTTCCCAGCCACTTTCGCCCGATTGAATCATTTTGAGCATCGTATCGGTGTGAATACTCAATAGATTTTTGTCGTAGTTTAATACATCTTCAAATTTGTCATTATCGAGCATGTATTGGAACAATCCCCTCAAATGTGTCGGAGGGCTGAATTCTTTGGAGGTTACCACAGTACCATCTGCGTCGAGCGTTGGATACAGATAAAGTTTAATTTTGGGACCAAACAAAGTAGAAAAAGCTGCCAAAATCCCGCCTGTAAGGTTTTGATAATGCTTTTCTTCAAAAATATAAGCAAGGTTTGGCATACCCATAATCAAAGCCATACGTTTGTTAGTAAATCGGCTTAGGTAAGAAATGAGCTTATAATACTCATGGAAATTTGAAATGAGTACAGTCTGCCCGAGTGAACATAAAATATCTACGCGGTCAAGAAAGTCTTTTTCGTTGATTTCTTCATCACCACTTTGCAAGCTTCTTAAGGTAAGCTCCGAAAGAACAACCACTTTATCATCATCTACGTCGGGCTCATTTTCGAACTGCATCTGTCCTTTTTTCAACATATCTACAAATACATTGGTTACAGGACGGAAACGCCCACGTACAGCCAAAATATGTTTTTTGTAGAAAGCTTCAGAAGGGTTCATTACGTTACCATCAGGGCCAAACAATGCTGCATTGGTAAAGCCTTTTTTTACCAAATATAAAGACATCAATCGATTATCAACTTCGGCAAAATCAGGGCCTGCAAAGCGTATCATGTCAATCTCGATACGGTCGGTATGGAGGTCGTCCATTAAAGACTGCAAAAGAATTTCGGGTTGTTCGTGATAAAAGAAACAACCATATACCAAGTTTACACCAATAACACCCAATGCTTGTTGCTGTAGAACGTTGTCGTTATCCTTCATACGAACGTGGATAATCACGTCATTAGGTTCAGAATCGGGACGAAGCTGAAAACGCAATCCAATCCATCCGTGAGGGTCGTTTGTTTTTTGGTAGTTCAAAGCCGCTACTGTATCGGCAAAAGCAAAAAACATTTTTTCGGAGGCACTTTCAGTAAGACGAACATTCAGAAGTTTGTATTCGCGATTGAGCATCTTTACCAAGCGAGGTTCACACACATATCTACCTGAGGCTTCTTCTCCGTAAATAGCATCTGAAAATGCCATATCGTAAGCAGAGATAGTTTTGGCAATAGTACCCGATGCACCACCAGCTTTAAAAAAGTTTGCGGCTACATCTTGTCCAGCTCCAATCTCAGCAAAAGAACCGTAAATTCGACGGTCTAGGTTGATACGCAGAGCTTTTTGTTTGGTGCCTAAATTTTTATCGTAAGTAATCATTAACAGTTGATAGTTTGCGTTGACTGGTTGTATAAAGATAACCGAAATTCTCTACTAATTTATATAAATAACCCTAGTTTTAATCTGTTTTCTTAAAAAGATACAATTTTTATTAAAAAAATCTTCAGAAAATCAAAACTACAATATCGAATAAATAAAAGACGCAATAGAAGGTCAATTTTGTATTGGAATTATCATAACTCATAAACATAACTCCTTCTTAATTAGTTTGTTGATGGTATAAGGTGAGCCCTGCAATTGGTGTTTCGGCAATAATTCCTACAGTACATGCTTTGCTATTAGCCACTTGACGGAGGATATCCGAATAATAAAAGGCTACCGAGCCTGTAAAGTGTATTTTACATTGATGAATAGCTGGATACTTGAGCAGATATTTTTCAAAAAATGCCGTAAAAGCCTCAAATACTAAACGATAAATAAAAGGATGTTGTCGATTGTCGAATAAGAATTTTGAAAATGAAGCAAAGTAGCGATTCGGAAAAGGCTTGTGATAGGCGTTGTCCAAAATCTCAAGGCGATCTTTGGCTCCGTACCGCTTTTCAAATTTTTCTCTGAGTTCGGTAGGGAGTTCTTTGTGTAAATAAGACAAAACCAATTGCTTGCCTAAATATCCACCGCTACCTTCGTCGCCTAACCAAAATCCTAGTGGGGGAATCTGATGCGCGATTTGTTCGCCATCATAAAAACAAGAATTTGAACCTGTACCCAATATACACACAATCCCTGTGTGATGCCCAGCAAGTGCTCTGGCAGCGCCAAGCATGTCGTTATGTACATAAGCTTTGGGGCATTCTCGAAATACCGAATTAAACGCATCTATTAATACTTGAGATTTTTCGAGATTGGTAATTCCAGTTCCGTAATAATAAATTTCAGTTATGGGTTCATTAATTTTAGGTAAAAGATGCAGTTTTAGTTCATCTGCAATAGATGCACTATCTTGATAATATGGATTGAATCCAATAGTTTTGACTTGTTGAATGCTGGCGTCCGAACCAATCAAGCGCCAGTCGGTTTTGCTAGAACCACTATCTGCAATTAAAATCATAGTTTTTAGTTTATTTTGAAGGAAAAAATATTTCCATACAACCTTTTATAGAAAAAAACAGTCATATTGATTAAAAACTAAACAAGTTGACCAACAACGGTAAACTTCTCAAAAACGGAGTCATTGTGAGGTGCATCGCTCAATTCGGGCGTTAAATCCTGACCAGCCCAGTGCTCATAATGTTTCCCATTTTTCCAAAGACGAGATTTTCCAACATCATAAATGAGACCTTTATAAGCAATCCAAATTTCTTCACGGTCTTGGCCGTTGCGTAGTGCGAGTTGGGATTTGGTGAAGTTTGGTAACATAGCGAGTTGTTTATCGAAGAATATTGGTTGCAAAATTTCATTATCTCTTTGTTGAATTCAACTAATTTTATCTATTTTTATCAAAAAAAATAAAAATTTACAATGGTTATGAAAAAAATATTGACCCTATTGCCTTTAATCGTATTAATCGCTGGAGCACTTTGGGGGTGTGGAGGCAAAAATGCTGAACCTACTGTTGAAGAAAAATTGACACGTGTCTGGACCGCAAAAATTGTAAAAGAGGGTTCGGATATTGTTTATGACAAAAGTGCCACTAGCAACAAAACTCCTGGGTATGCAAATTACAAATTGGACCTTACTAGTAAAACAGCTGCCAAATTAACCGAAAAAGATGGTACTACTTTTACAGGAACATGGTCTATCTCAACCGACAATACTACATTAACGATTTCGAACTTGACGAGTTCATCGGGTGCACCAACAGGAACAAACGGTACTTTGGCGTATAAAATTATTGGAACTCCAACGACTACTGCAGTAACAATTGAAACAGCAACGTCTTATATCAAGGCGAGTAATACCATCGCTAATTATCAATTGACCAATCCTTAAATCAAACGTAATATCTATTTTGAAGCCGTTCGACTAAGTCGAGCGGCTTTTTTGATATAGTACAAAATTGTTCGGCACTAAAAGACTGATTAACTTTGTAGTATGGAAACAAGAACTGAATTGAGTGCCATTGGCGAATTTGGATTGATTAAAAGAATCGCCGAAAAATTTCCGCTAGTATTGTCTAGCTCTATCAAAGGTATTGGTGATGACGCTGCTGTCGTAGATACAGAGGGTAAAAAGCTATTGATTTCGACGGACTTATTGATGGAGGGGGTACATTTTGACTTGGCTTACACGCCATTACGTCATTTAGGTTATAAGGCTGTGGCAGTAAATGTATCGGATATAGCTGCTATGAATGGTATCCCAAAACAGATTACCGTAAGCTTGGGCTTGAGTAATCGTTTTTCGGTAGAGGCCATAGATGAACTTTATGAAGGAATAAAAATTGCCTGCGAAGAATATAATATTGACTTGATTGGTGGCGATACCTCAGCATCAAGAGGTGGACTAGCAATTTCGATTACTGTCCTTGGCACGGCTGATGTACATCAAATCGTTTATCGCAGCAATGCAAAAGCTGGAGATATCATTTGCGTAACAGGTGATTTAGGGGCGGCTTTTATGGGCTTGCAGGTATTAGAAAGAGAAAAACAGGTATTCTTGGCTAATCCAGATATGCAACCTGAGCTAAGCGATAAAGATTATGTGGTAGAACGTCAATTAAAACCTACTGCTCGTATGGATGTGATTCATGAGCTCAGAGCCTTAGACCTTATTCCAACGGCCATGATTGATGTATCGGATGGGCTGGCTGCAGAATTGCTTCATATCTGTAAAAATTCGGGTATTGGTGGGGTGATTTTTGAAGATAAAATGCCTATCGACGATCAAACGTATTTGACCGGAACAGAATTGAACTTTAGTCCAATGACAGCGGCACTGAATGGCGGTGAAGACTATGAGTTACTGTTTACGGTGAGTCAAGAAGATTATCCCAAAATCGAGCAGATCAGTGAGATTACTCCAATTGGTTACATCACTAACGAAGTAGAAGGCGCACATATCATGATGAAATCAGGAAGCTTGGTCAAGTTGACGGCTCCTGGTTACGAACATTTTTAATAATTTCAACGGACCCTTTGAATATCCAATCATTTCTAGCCATGTTATTGCAGATTAATGTTAGTGAATTAGGCTCTTTCTTAAAATATGGAGTAACAGGCTTGAGTGCAATTGCATTCATACTGTCGTATTTCTTGTTGTTTAGAGAAAGTAGTCGCCCCAAACCACGACCCGAAATTATCAAAACTATTCGCTTGTTTATGTGGGTTACTGTAATTCTTGGTGTGGTTTCGGGAGTGTCCTCTATCTTGAAGCCCGATACTTCGGAGGATACAATCGTGGTGTCTAAACCTAAAAAAACGAGTCCCAAGAAAGCCGTGGCGCATAACTCATTGACCTCATCGAGTGACGAATACACAATCGAGATTTTTTATGAAAGTCCTAAAAAAGCAGTAGCTCAAGATTTGGCGGATGTTCTGAAAGATAAAACCTCTTATGAGGTAAAGGTATCGGCATTGACAAGTACCAAGAAAAGCGCTTTAAAAATCTCAAGCTGTCAGATACGACATGAGTTACAAGAAGCCAAGGTAGCAGGAAAACTCAAGAGTATTGCCGAAAATGTATTGCAAGACGACGGTGTAGAGTTTAAGTTAAAACAAATAACTTCAAGCTCACCTAATTATGTAAGTATGTTTGTTTGTAGGTAAAAAGAAACATGAGTCATCCCGAATTTTAAGATTAGGGTTATTCTCCAAATTTTCATCAAAAAAGCGGTCGAAAAATATTTTTCAACCGCTTTTTTGATGCTACCATACTAGATTTTATTCAGCTTAAGGCACAATCATTGCGTCTCTACTATTAGAATACAAATTTTTACATAATCACTCATCCGCTCAATCACTAAATTAGAGATGACTCATGTTTATGGCAAATTATCTACATTTTACAAATACTGCGTAAATAATTTTTTCAAAGCAGATTCTTCCTGATATCCAATGGCGCGCATTTTTTGTGTACCATCTTTAAAGATTAAAAACGTAGGGATTTCATCGATATGATATTTTGTCATAATAGCACGGTTGGCATCTGCATCTACTTTTATAATCAATACTTTGCCTTTATATTCTTCGGTTAGCTTCTCAACGGCAGGCATCATTTTTACACAAGGACCACACCAAGGAGCGAAAAAATCCAAAATTACAACAGAATGTTGCGCCAAAAGTGCGTCAAGTTCAGCATCGGTGATGGCTTTATTATTAGAAACGGCTTTACTTCCTTCTATCGGTTTTAGTTTAGTAGTCCATTTCAAATAGCCACCTTGTAAGTCATAAACTTGGGTAAAACCATTTTTCTTGAAAGCCTCAGCGGCAGCAGCACTACGTCCTCCTGATAAGCAATAGACAAACACAGGCTTGGATTTGTCGAGAGTATTGATTTTTTCTTGAAAATCCGCACTTCGGTAATCAATGTTTTGGGCTTTTGGCAAATGACCGCCGCCATATTCGCCTGAAGTGCGTACATCAATTAATTGAGCTCCAGTAGATTCAGAATATTTTTTTTCAAAATCCTCTACAGGCAAAACTTGTGAATGGGAAATACTATAAAAACCCAAATAAACGATTGAAAATAATATGATTTTAGAAATAATATTTTTCATTTTTTTGTGCATTGACATTATTAGATTATGAAACAATTGGAAAAGTACAAGGAATCTTGAAAAAACACTTATTTTTGTGAGAAAATTATTCCTTTTTACTGGGTTGATAGAGGAAAATTTGACGAACTTACAGTCAAATTCATTAGAAAAGCATCTAAAGAATTATTTCCCCTAAATTCACAAGTTTTTAACCAAAAACAAAAATTACAAAAGATGAGTGCTATTCAGTATGTTCATGCTAGACAAATCTTGGATTCACGTGGTAATCCAACAGTAGAAGTAGATATCCGCACAGAAGCTGGTGCTTTTGGCCGTGCAGCTGTTCCATCAGGTGCGTCTACAGGTATTCACGAAGCTGTTGAATTACGCGATGACGATAAATCAGTTTATGTTGGAAAAGGTGTATTGAAAGCCGTAGAAAACGTAAACGAAGCTATTGCTGCAGAAATTCTAGGCATCGAAGTAACAGAGCAAAACCTTATCGACAAATTGATGATTGAACTCGACGGAACTGCTAACAAAGGCAAGTTGGGTGCAAACGCAATTTTGGGTGTTTCTTTGGCAGTAGCCAAAGCAGCAGCTCAAGAGTCTGGTTTATCTCTATATCGTTATGTGGGTGGTACAAACGCAAACACTTTGCCAGTACCAATGATGAACATCTTGAATGGTGGTTCACACGCTGATAACTCAATCGACTTCCAAGAGTTTATGGTAATGCCTGCAAAAGCTGAGTCTTTCTCTCACGCTTTGCGTATGGGTACTGAAGTTTTCCACGCTTTGAAAGGTGTATTGAAATCTAAGGGTTATTCTACAAACGTAGGTGACGAAGGTGGTTTTGCTCCAAACATCAAATCAAACGAGGAGGCTATCGAAATCGTATTGCAATCAATCGAAAAAGCTGGCTACAAACCAGGTGAAGAAATCTTCATCGCAATGGATGCTGCTTCTTCTGAATTTTATAACGAAGAAACTGGTCTTTACACATTCAAAAAGTCTGATGGTAAGCAATTGAACTCTATGGAGATGGCTGCTTACTGGCAAACTTGGGTAGAGAAATATCCAATTATCTCTATCGAAGATGGTATGGCTGAA
Organism: Flectobacillus sp.; assembly: GCF_049240685.1. NCBI lineage: Bacteria > Pseudomonadati > Bacteroidota > Cytophagia > Cytophagales > Flectobacillaceae > Flectobacillus > Flectobacillus sp. The sequence goes on along the minus strand of NZ_JBMLSD010000467.1, from coordinate 8,479 downwards.
GATGACTGGGCTGGTTGGGCTGAGCAAACTAGATTAATTGGTAGCAAATGCCAATTAGTAGGTGACGACTTATTTGTAACTAACGTAAAACGTTTGCAAATGGGTATCGAAAAAGGTGTAGCTAACGCTGTATTGGTAAAAGTAAACCAAATTGGTTCTTTGACTGAAACAATCGATACTATCAACTTGGCTAAACGTAATTCATACAAAAACATCATGTCGCACCGTTCTGGTGAAACTGAAGATGCTACAATTGCTGACTTGGCAGTAGCATTGAACACAGGTCAAATCAAAACTGGTTCGGCTTCTCGTTCTGACCGTATGGCTAAATACAACCAATTGCTTCGTATCGAGGAAGAATTAGGCGCTAACGCGTACTTCCCAGGTTTGAAATTCTAATTGGAATATCCCTATTTATCAAAAGACTAGCAAAGCAATTTGCTGGTCTTTTTTTTTAACCTTGTGCAATAGTTGCGTTCTAATCTGTTGAAGAGAAATGAAACTATCACGAAAGAGAACCGTTCGAGAATCTTAAATTCTAAGGTTTGGTTTACTGATAGCCAAATAAATATGATAATTTTACAGTTTCTAAAAATCTTTATAATCCTATGATACGTTTATTGTTCACAAAATACCGATTTTATACGCTGAGTTTAATTATTCTAACAATATGGATGTCTGTATTTGACGATAACGACATGATATCTCAGTATACTCGAAGTAGAGAACTTGGTCGATTGGAGGATGAAAAGGAGTATTATCAAGAAAAACTCAAAGAGGTACAACGAGAGCGTGAAGAAGTACTAGGTAATCCCAAACTGATTGAAAAATATGCTAGGGAAAAGTATTTAATGAAAAAAGCTCATGAAGAATTATACATATTGGTGGATGAGGATAACCAACCCCTAGAAAAATAAATACCCCCTTATTTTACCAAGATTGCAATACCCAAAAAATTATTACCCTTTTTTGAACTATATGATTAAAGTCCTGTTTGTTTGTACTGGAAATATTTGTCGTTCGCCGATTGCGGAGGAAACATTCAGACGTGCCGTAAAAAATAGAAATTTACAAAGAGTTATCCAATGTGATTCAGCAGCTACGCATAGCTATCATATTGGCGAATTGCCCGATCATCGTACTCGTAAAAATGCTAGTAGCCATGGAATCGAATTGCTGCACCGTTGTCGTAAATTGACAGGAGAAGACTTTTCTGTGTTTGATTATATCGTTGGTATGGATGATTACAACATGGACAATATCCAGTCTATTTCATACCGAGCTACGGGCTTGCACCAACCCGACGATATTTGTTTTATGTACCGTCGCTTCGACCCAGAGGTGGCTATTCCTAATAGAGATTTCCCCGTAAATCCTGATGACTATAAAATTCCGGAAGTTCCCGATCCCTATTATGGACAAAATGAAGATTTTGAAAATGTCTATCAAATTGTGAGCCGTTGTGCAGAGGAATTTTTAGATTTTTTGGTAAGAACACATGGTTTGCAATAAGCCAGTGTATAAAATGCCCCAAACAGTTAGTTATGGTGAAATATATCACAATTATTTGGATAGGTTTATGTATTGGCTCCAATACTTATGCGCAAGTTTGGAAAGACTCAGTAACGGTTTTTCGTGAAAAATACAAAAAAGCGTTTCTGGAAGAAGCCAATAGTCCACTCAAAGCCGACGATTTGCAATATCTCCAATTTTTCGAACCCGATTCTTCTTATCAAGTAGTAGGAAATTTTTCCAAAATAAGCGATGGCACTATCTTCAAGTTTCCTACTTCTAATGGAAAAATTAAGGAATATGTTAAATATGGAGAGGTGAGCTTTGAGATTCATGGCAAAGCTTTAAAACTGAATATTTACCGTAGTTTAGCGCTGATGCAAATACCTCGCTATAGAGATTATTTGTTTATTCCTGTAAAAGACCAAACATCAGGCAAAGAAACCTATGGCGCAGGACGATACTTAGATGCCAGCTCAAAGGATATTAAGGACGGAAAAATAGCCTTGGACTTCAATAAACTTTACAATCCCTATTGTGCTTTTAGTGAAGGATATAGCTGTCCGATTCCGCCCAAAGAAAATCATCTTCCTGTGAGAATAGAAGCAGGTGAAAAATTGTTTTTAAAAGAAAAGAGTAATAATCACTAATTCTAGTGAGCAATGATAGGGTACTAGGGCTTAAGCCGAAGACTATTTTCCCTAAAAAGGATTAACTTGCATAAAAATCCCTTTTGAAGGTCGTTTTTTAAAAAAAGCGACTTGAATAAATAATAATAACCAATTAACCAAAAAATTACGTGAACAAGAAGGTCGTATTAATGATTTTGGATGGCTGGGGTATCGGTACTAAGCCAGAGGTATCGGCGATTGAAGCCGCTAAAACGCCATTCATGGATTCTTTATATACAAAGTATCCACACTCAAAATTGGAAGCTTCAGGTTTGGCCGTAGGTTTGCCAGCAGGTCAGATGGGTAACTCAGAGGTAGGTCACATGAACTTGGGTGCAGGTCGTGTAGTTTACCAAAACTTAGTAAGAATTAACAAAGCCGTTGACGAAGGTACATTGGCTCAAGAGCCAGTTTTGGCAGAGGCTTTTGAATATGCAAAATCAAATGGTAAAAAAGTACACTTAATCGGTTTGGTATCAAACGGTGGTGTTCACTCTCATATCAATCACCTAAAGGCACTTTGTACTGCAGCCAACACAGCAGGGGTTGAAGAAGCTTATATTCACGCTTTCACAGATGGTCGTGATACTGACCCAAAATCGGGCGTAGCTTTCTTGACCGAATTGCAAGCGCATATTGCTACTACAGGTACAAAAATCGCATCGGTAACAGGACGTTATTATGCAATGGACCGCGACAACCGTTGGGAGCGTGTGAAGTTGGCGTATGATGCCATGGTAAAAGGTACAGGTGAAAAAGTAGCCGCCTCTGGCTTAATTGATGCGATTGCTGCGTCGTATGAGGCTGGTGTAACAGATGAGTTTATCAAGCCAATTATCATAGAAGAAAACGGCGCACCAGTGGCAACTATTGCTGAGGGAGACGTAGTGCTTTGCTTCAACTTCCGTACCGACCGTGGTCGTGAAATTACACAAGCCCTAACTCAACGTGATTTCCCTGAGCAAGATATGCAAAAACTATCTTTGTACTACTTGACAATGACCGAATACGATAAGTCATTTGAAGGAGTAAAAGTGGTATTTGACGATAGCAATATTCCAATGACTTTGGGTGAAGTATTGCAGAATGCAGGCAAAAAACAAATCCGTATGGCCGAGACAGAAAAGTATCCACACGTTACTTTCTTCTTCTCTGGCGGTCGCGAAGAGCCTTTCGTAGGACAAACTAATATCTTGCGTGCTTCTCCAAAAGTAGCAACGTATGATTTGGCTCCAGAGATGTCTGCTCCTGAATTACGTGACGCTTTGATTCCTGAATTGGAAAAAGAAGAAGTAGACTTCGTATGTTTGAACTTTGCAAACCCTGACATGGTAGGACATACTGGTGTTTTCTCTGCTGTAGTGAAAGCCGTAGAAACAGTAGACCAATGTGCGCAAGCAGTGGTAGAGGCTGGTTTGAAACACGGATATTCTTTTATCATCATTGCCGACCACGGTAATGCTGACTTTATGATTAACGAAGATGGTTCGCCAAACACAGCGCACTCAACCAACTTGGTGCCATGTATTTTGGTAGATAACGAATACAACAAACCAATCAAAGATGGTAAGTTGGGCGATATTGCTCCAACCATTTTGGAATTGATTGGCGTAGCACAGCCAAAAGAAATGACAGGTGTAAGCTTGTTGTAATTTTAGAAAAAAGCTTTGTAGAATCCCCGTGTAGATATGATTTACACGGGGATTTGTTGTTTATATGAAATCTATATCCTAATAAATATCTTCTTTTTATATAACCAATTTAAAATCAGCCAATAAATTAACAGCATCAACCCGCCATGAATTAAGGTCTGGTACGAATCTCCTAAAATACTGGCGTAATTTTCGCCTAGATGAATCTTCAGTGATTTTGAGATATAAACGCCTAATCCATCAGCAATACAATAGGCTGCAATGGAATTCATACCAATAACTTTCAGAAAATAGGCCTCGGTGGTTTGTTTAATATCAATCACCCAATAAAAAAATGCCAATAGCAAAAAGCACCAACCCCCACTAAATATTACCCAAGTAGGCGTCCAGATACGTTTTACATTTGGACATATTCCTAAGGCATCTAGTACGAGTCCTAAAACTAAACCCGATATTCCTAAGATTAAAAAACGCTTTAGTTTTTCTTGAGGAGAACTACTAGCCAACAGAATATTACCAGCCAATAATCCCAAAATCATGGTTCCTAGTGTAGGAATAAAACTTAAGGTAGAATAACCGCCTCCATTAAATAAGAATGGTTTTTCTCTTGGAAAAAGATTGAGAAACCAACGGTCAAAAGCCCAAGCTAAATTGGTGTTTTTGTTCCAATGTGCTGCAAATCCAGATAGATTATACTCCCAGTCTTTAGTAACACCTGCATCGGAGTAATTAAAGTTGGCATCGGGTAAAGGATAGAGTGCGAAGGCCAACCAATATCCTATTAGAATAGTAATGAGAGCAATTATTTGCACTTTTTGAGAACGAAAAGCGAGTAGAAATAAAAAGGTGTATCCCAAGCCAATTTGGCTTAGCGTATCTTCAAAAGTAAAATACGTTTGTGTTTTATATTGAGAACGTAAAAATATACCGAGCGCAATTAAGATAATTGAGCGTTTGATTGTATGCCAAAGTGCTTGATTAAAATAGCCTCCTTTACTGAGTCGGTTTGCTACCGAATATGGCAGTACCACACCAACAAGAAAGGAAAATGAAGGCTGAATCAAATCATGTAAAGCACAACCAACCCACTCGACGTGGTCTTGGTGATGCCCCAGAAAAGCCCAAAAAGAGCTATTAGGAAGCGCTTTTGAAACGTCGCCGAAATGTAGTACTTCAGCCATCATAAGGAGCATGACAAATCCACGATAAATGTCAGCGGAGGCAAGTCGATTTTGAGATATCATTTGTTTAGGGATTATCTCTCAATATACCTAAATGCCAAGATATTTCTGATAGGTAATATGCTGAACTGTAGAGGTTTTTTGATAAAATCATGGAGACAAGAAAACCATTTTATCTCATTCTTTGCTCGTGCTCGAATTATTACCTTAGAAGAAGGAACGACATAAAAGGCTTTTGTGTTAATTTTGTATCATGAAAAACATTCTAGCTAGTTTATTTTTAATGCTTTCTGTAATGGCTTGTAATCAGCAAGTAGAGCAAAGCAATCATAAATATTTTGACTTAAAAGGTACTTTCGAAACACAAATCAAAGAACTTTCAGGACGTAAGCCTTCTGTGCAAAAATCAGTAAAGGTTGGTACTACTGCCGATACACAAACAAAGGTGATTCAGGATTGGGAAAAAGAGTTGGACTTTTTTATTCAAGCAGATTTGAATAAGCCCGCTTTTTTGAATAGCTACCAAATTTTACAAAATGACTCTTTGGTGACCTATACCCTCAAGCCTACCGAAACTCAATTAGTGAAGCAAATAAAGTTGATTCTGAAAAATGGAAAGCTTCAGCAGGTATATGCATTGTTGTCGGACGAAAATTATTTATACAAAACCAGAAAGGAAATTAAAGCTGATTTTGAGCAAAATCAATTGAAACATTATGAAATTGATGGATTTCAGCAATTAGTTTTTGGTGAAAAAAAAGCCTACCAAATCAAAGCAACTATTCAGTAAAGTCCAATCTTCAATTATCATAGTATGTTACAAAAGTTTTGGCTTAAGCTAGCGTTGATTATATCGGTTCCATTGCTAGTTTTGAGTCTTATGGCTTATATGGTCGATTCGGGGCTACGAAAGTCCAACCATACCGTATTAGCCGATTGGAATGCGCTTTTTAATGCCAAAATCAATGCTGATTTGCTGGTATTAGGTTCTTCACGAGCAGCTTTTCATATTTCTCCTTATATCCTTGATAGCACCTTACACCTCAATTCTTATAATTTGGGTATGTCTGCATGGCGATTCGATATGCAGTGGACACGCTTTAAGCTGTATCTAGAACATAATAAAGCTCCCAAATATATTGTTCACAATGTAGACTTGTATGGCTTTGCAAAACGTAAAAACTTGGTAGACTATCAACAGTTTTTACCCTACCTCAACGAGCCACTTTTGCTCAACAACCTATCAGGCATAAAAGGAGAGTTTAGTGGTTTTCAGAAATACATGCCGATGTATAAGTATGCCAACGATTTGGATTTGGCATGGGAAGGTTTCAAGTGCTATGCTGGGTCTACAAATGTGGCACATACCGACAAATACAAAGGCTTTAAAGGAAATGATATTTTGTGGGATAATCAGTTTGAAAAGTTTAAGAAAAAATATCCTAAAGGCATCAATTATACCATCGAGAGCGATGTAAAGGCGAGTTTTGAAGAATATCTCCGTTTTTGTCAAAAGAAAGGAATAAAAGTTATTTTAGTATATGCCCCAGAATATTACGAAGTACAACCTTTTTATAAAAACAAAAAGGCGTTTAATACACTGTGTCAAAATGCTGTCAATAAATACGGATGTATTTTCTTAGATTACACCAACGATTCATTATGTTTTGAGAAGAAATGGTTTTATAATTCTCAACATCTCAATAAAAAAGGAGCGGAGGTTTTTTCCGCAAAGCTAGCAGAAGATTTAAAGAAGGTAGGTGTGGGAAGATAAGTTATTGGATTTGATTAAAAGATAGATTTTTATTAACTTAAAATAGTTTTAACGCATGTGTTGTATCTAATGGAGGAACAGGGTCATATAGAAATTCGTGTAGATAACGTTAGTCAAACTTTATCTCCAAAAGATGTTGATATTAATGATTTAAAAGTATTGATATCTGACATTGAAACCTTTTTATATCCTTCTCGCGACGAAAAAAAACTGCGTCCACATATCTTCTATGATATTCAATCAGGTTCAGCGAAACATCGTTTCTTTTTACCATTAACGGCAGTACTTCTATTTGATGCCTTGCTCAATGAAATTGCTAGGAGAAATACGATAGATTTTTTAGAGTATAGACGACAAGAGATTATAGATAGATTTCAGAAGAAAGCTTCTAAAGCTCAGTATATCATTGAATTTAAAAGCTCTCAAACTGAAAAACCTAGTTTGACGATTACTCCCCAAACAAACTTTGAAATGCTAGTTCCTCCTTATTATGAAAGTGAGTTTTACTTATATGGAGAAATCTATCAAGAAGGTGGTAAGAATCCCAATATACATATTGCTACACAAAAATATGGGAATCTCACCGTGTCGGCTACTAAAGAGCAAATAGCGGAGGGAGAAAAGAAAACCTATAAATTTTACGGTGTAAAAGTTCGGGGTAAGAAAAGGGTAGAAGATGGGAAATTGCTGGATTTAAAGCTGCTAGAGTTTATTAATTACAAACCTGTTTTTGATAAAGATTTACTTAATAAAGTAATAGCCAAAGCTTCTACAAACCTTAACAAAATTCAGAACCTCGATCAATGGATTGAAGATTTGAAGATTCTTGGATTATGAAAAATATCAATAGCGTATTACTTGATAACTCTTTTGTCACACGATTGCTTAAATCAAATGATGAATACCATGAGCATGTATTGGAGTATTATAAGTATTTCTTAGAGAATGGAATAATTATGTACTTGTCTACAATTGTGGTAAGTGAATATGCTGTAGCGGACAACCCCGATAATCTATTGTCTTTGAATACCTTTCAGGTACTTGAGTTTGATTATGGTGATGCCAAGATAGCAGGGGGATATTTTGCTGATCTAAAAGGTAATACAACGTTAAGAGAGATTGAAGAACGTAAGATAATTATCAATGATTTGAAGCTTTTTGCACAAATTCAAAATCGTGAGATTGACGCCTTCATTACAAAAGATAGAAAAGCTCTTTCTCGTATGATGGAGCCATTAAAAGAAAGTAAAAATCTACGATTCGAGTATCTGGATTTGACAATACCTGTAAGCCAAAGATTAGGGCTACTCTTTTAACTTCTTAAGTAATCGTGTAGAATTAGATGTGAGGCACAAGACAACAGGCACGCGGCACATAGTGTTAAATTGTTTTTTAGTAATGGTAGTTAGGTTTTGCCGATTACCCACAGCTGAAAGCCGAAAGCTCAAAAATTAAATTTTATATTGTGTGCCAACTTAATATTTTAAGCCAAAACAGAGCCAGAGATAACAGAGTTATATGAAAAAAGCGGTTGAAAATTATTTTTCGACCGCTTTTTTAGTGAAGTTTATAGAATCATCCTGGATTCAAAATTCGGGATAACTCATATTTTATAGATATTACTACTTTCTCTTCAAACAAGCCATATAAAAACCATCGTATCCATCCTCAGCAGGCGAGGTACGACGT
>NZ_JBMLSD010000466.1:0-5725 GCF_049240685.1 Flectobacillus sp. | reverse complement strand
TAAAGATTTTCTCCAAAAATCTCTAAATCTCCTAAATCATGTTTTAAGGATGACCATCGCAAACGCAATTGAGCTGTCCAAGGCGATTGAGTTGGAGTAGCATGAGACCGTGCAAATACGCCATAACGAGAAATACAGTTGTTCTCACCATCGAGTTTTTCGGTATGGATAACTTGAGTAATTTGTAATAAATCTTCCCAGTAGTGCTTATTAATTCGGTCATCAGAACTAGTACCGGGAGAAAAGGGATAATGATAAGTACGGTTGTACTTTCGTGAGATAGTCATGATATAAAAACTTTACATAAAACATAACACCAATAGCCTCTGCTCAATAAAGCAGAGAAAACATTGAATGTGTTTTATTAAAGCATTACATGACCTTAAAATTTATAGAAATGAATAGTTTGTAAATCAATTATTTAAAGCTTGTGCAAAAGTAATATCTTTTTAAAAAAATCTCTATATTTCTTTGTGACTATTCTATACGCCAATGGTATAAAGTAGTATAAATATTTTCCTTTGACAAGACTCTTCAAAGGTATCTTTCTTATTTAACTTTGATTATTCAACAAATTTTGGGAAATCTAGGATAAAATAAAGCCCGATTTTTTATGAATTCCGAGGGATATTTTTACATTTGTAAGGATAGAACTATCTATTAACCTCATATCCGTTATTTTGTAGTAAATGCGAACTTTACAAGTTTTTCTACCAATAGCTACGGCTTTTTGGCGAGGTTATTTTTCCATCAGTCGCCAAGGTTTGTTGCTTTGTACACCTATAATTCTTCTCTGCTTTTCAATTTCTATGAATGGTTTTTGTCAAAAAAAATCTGTAGAAAATGTCTCAGATGAACAAATTCAGCTCTTTATCCAAAAAGCGCAAACAACCGGCTTGTCTATTAGTCAAATCGAAAAAGTAGCGCAACAACAAGGATACAGCCCTGCCGAAATAGCTAGGATTAAAGAAAGAGTCGAAAAAGTTAGAACCGAACAAAATAAGGTTTTGACCAACGTTACTCCTCCCGAAAATACTTCCAGAACTCAATTAGGGCAGCTTTCAGAACCACAGTCATCCTATATTGCTTCTGCGGTTTTTGGCAAATCTCTTTTTACAAAAGAAGGATTAAGTTTTGAGCCTAATCTACGTATTGCCACGCCTCAGAATTATCAATTGGGTCCCGACGACGAGCTTATTGTGGATATTTACGGTGCTGCGCTAGATAATTTTCATGTAAAAGTCAGTCCAGAAGGAACAATCAAAATACTGAATCTAAGCCCGATTTATGTTAACGGACTTAGTGTAGAAAGTGCCTCACAGCGTATCATTTCTCGTTTGCGACAATTATACCAAGGGCTCAATGTGGCAGGCAGTGGCGTGTCGGCACAAGTGACCTTGGGTAATGTTCGAAGTATCAAAGTAACGCTTACAGGCGAGGTTAGCCGACCAGGCACTTATACCGTTTCGTCATTGGCCACGATATTCAATGCCTTGTATGTGGCGGGTGGCCCATCAGAAAACGGTTCTTTCAGAAATATCCGTCTGATTCGTAACAACAAGGTATATCGTATCTTAGATTTATATGACTTCTTGCTTCGTGCCGACCAAAAAGACAATGTTCGTTTGCAAGATCAAGATATTATCCGAATAGGAGATTATACCACTCGCGTTGAGCTACAAGGAGAAGTAAAGCGTCCGATGATTTTTGAAATAGAAAAAACAGAAACGCTTCAAGATGTTTTGCGCTTTGCAGGCGGCTTTACCGACAAGGCTTATACCTATTCGATTCAGTTAAAGCGCAATACGGCAAAAGAATTAAAACTCATCAATGTTGCTCAAGAAGAAGTAGCCAGTTTTATTCCTAAAAGTGGTGATAAATATACTATTGGTACCATTTTAGAGCGTTTCGAAAATCGTGTAAAAATTGTAGGCGCGGTATTTCGTCCAGGAGAATATGCGATTGAAAAAGGGAGTTCGACGGTAAAAGAGTTGATTCAAATGGCCGAAGGACTCAAACCAGAGGCATTTACGAATCGAGCCAGTTTGCGTCGTTTGAAAAGTAATGACCAATACGAGTTAGTCAATATTGATTTGGGTAAAATCTTAAATGGACAAAATCCAGACATTTCTTTGAAGCGAGAAGACTTTCTGACGGTTTATTCTACGCATGATTTACAAGAAAAACGGGTGGTGAAAATCGAGGGAGAAGTCAATCAAGCAGGAACTTATGAATATATCGATGGTATGACCTTGGGCGATTTGATTCTGCAAGCCAAGGGATTTACCGAAGGGGCCAGTGCCTCGAAAGTAGAATTGTCGAGAAGGGTCAAAACAGAGCAATATTCCGCAAACAACGACCAAAGTGTAGAGATTTTATTTTTTGATTTAGATAAAAACCTGAGTCTTGAGTCCAAAGAAGCCTCTATGTTACTGATGCCTTTTGATAAAGTGTATATTCGAACCGCACCGAGCTACGAAGCCCAAAAATCAGTTTATATTGATGGCGAAATTGCCTATCCAGGTTCTTATACGATTAAAGACAAAATGCAACGAATTAGCGATTTGGTTCAGTTGGCAGGCGGACTCAAAAAAGGGGCTTATCCACAAGGGGCAGTTTTTCAGCGAGATTCGTCGGTCGTGGCAATTGATTTATCTTTAATTTTGGCAAATCCACAGCAATCTGAAAACTTGTTGCTGTTGGCAGGGGATAAAATTACGATTCCACGGTTGGTCGAAACAGTCAAATTAACTGGTGGTTTGCTCAATCCTGTGGCAGTGGCGTATCGTGAAGGGCAAAGTTTACAGATGTATTTGTCACAAGCAGGTGGGCTTAGCCCTTTGGCACAACGAAACCGTATTTACGTAAAATACGCCAATGGGATGTCTGACAAAACCAATCATTTTTTGTTTTTTAGAAAATATCCTAAAGTATTACCAGGCTCCGAAATAGTAGTGCCCGAGCAAGACAAAGAAACACAATCCAAACTCAGTTTAGGCGAGCGCATCGCTATCATGAGCGGGATTAGTTCGTTGGTTTATGTAATCATAAGTATTACCAATGCAATTAAGTAGTAAGTTAGTGGGCAAAATAAAATTTAATTTTTGTGCCTAAGGCTTTCAGATATCGGCTTTCAGCGGTGGGCTTTGGAAAAAAGTATATCTGTGGTTATTAAAAACATTTTAATACTCTTTGCCTAGTGCCTACACACATAACTTTAACCTTATTCTGCACGATTACGTATGTAATTGCACAAAATTAGATTTAAGTTTTGTAACAATAGCTATGTTTTTGCCGAATACCCAAAGCTGAAAGCCGATACCTGAAAGCTTTAGGCAAAACGTAGTAGGCTAAATGTTTGTATTATTTCATTCAAAAACACTTCTATATTTTTAGCTTATGGCTTATTGCCAAAAGCTTAATGCATAGAATTCTTTCTTTTCTGGATTTGAACACGAATAAAAACCATATAACTATATCAATCAAAGACCTCGTTGTGGGTTTGGTTCAGGGTAAGCGTTTTATCTTGCTCATGAGTCTTGCATTCGGAATATTGGGTGCTTTATACACAATTTCATTGCCAAACCTTTACACCTCTGAGGTCAAAATTTTACCAGAAATAGACACCAAGAATATCGAGAGTCTTGATAAATTTAAGTCTTTGGCAGGATTGGCAGGTATTGATTTGGATAATTTGAATAGCACCGAAGCCATCCGCCCCGATTTGTATCCTCCTATTTTGCAAAGCACGCCCTTTTTGTTGAGTACGCTCAAAACACCAGTTTTAGTAGCAAAAACGCAAGAAAAGACTTCGTTGTTTGCGTATCTAAATGGACTTCGTAAACAAAAATTATCTTATCGGATTTTTGGAGAAAGCAACTCCGAAACCATGGGTATTGCACCTTCACAAGCGCCCGAAAGTGCGCTACTCTTGAATAAGCAAGAAGTAGCCATTTTGAAAGATTTAAAAGAAAATATTATTGCTTCTTTGGATAAAAAATCAGGTGTAATAAGTATCAGTGCCAAAATGCCAGATCCTTTGGTGGCAACGATTGTGGTAAAATATGCCCAAGATTATTTGAATCAATATGTAAAAAAATACCGCCTTCAAAAAACGCAAAAAGAGGTGGATTTTTTAGAAAAAAGAGTTGAAGAAGCCCAGCAACGATACCAACTTGCCTTGCAACGTTATTCATCTTACCAAGATAGTCATAGAGGATTATTTTTGAATACGGCCAAACAGCAAGAACAAAAACTCCAGCAGGAAGCTGAATTAGCCTTTTCTTTATTTTCAGAATTAAGTAAAAAACTAGAAGAATCAAGGGTAAAAGTTCAACACGATACTCCCGTTTTTCAGGTACTCGAGCCAGCACAAGTACCCATCAAAAAAAGTGAGCCCAAACGTACCGTTATGGTACTGGCCTTCGTGATTTTAGGAGGAATGATGGCCTGCCTAATATTGATTGTTAAACATTTCAGCGTATCAACCTTCTTTGCTTAGCTATTTTTTATTTGACTTTTTCAAAATAAAATCCTAATATTATCTAGGCAAAAGAAATTCTTGATTTTTGTATATCTGTTAATAGAATGTACTCATAACCAGAAGGATACTTCCAATGTAGATGATGATTCTAGTACTATTTTCAAAAAAAAATGCTGAATACTTATGGCTGATTCCCGAAAGCTAAACACTTTTTTATTTTAGATAACACACCTACCTATAACTATCTTATCAGACCTACTCTGCTGCGAAAACTCCATTACAAGTTATTTGAAAATTGGAGAAGCGCATGGATACTCTACCAAACGATTTACCCCTTGTATCTATCATTTGTACTTGTTATAATCAAGCTACGTTTGTTGAACAAACGCTGAGCTCTGTTATGTCACAAGATTACCCCCATCTCGAAGTTTTTGTATCTGACAACGGAAGTACCGACGATAGTGTCGAGCGGATTAAGAATTTTTGTCTAATGAATAGACCTTGTTTTCAAGTATTCTATCATCCTGAAAACCTAGGAATATGTAAAGCTTTTAATCGAGCACTCGCAAAAGCTACAGGGAAGTATATAATAGATCTTTCGGCTGATGATGTTTTGCTGCCAAAATGTATAAGTCAACAAGTACAGTTTTTCGAAAAACAACCTGAGAACGTCGGCGTAATATATTCGAATATCGAATGGATTAATGAACAAGGAAAGGCTAAAGGTAAAGCCTTTGGCAATTTGCCTCCACCAAGCGGAAATGTTTGGCTAGAGCTTTTGGCTAAATCATTTATTCCTGCCCCTGCGATGATGATAAGAAGGAGTTTACTTTTGGAAATGGGCGGATACAACGAACAGTTGGCTTATGAAGATTTGGACTTTTGGTTGAGGTCATCCCGAATATGCCATTATGCCTATTTGTCTCAAGTGCTTTTACAGGTAAGAAGATTACCTAATTCTGCCTCGTATGGTTTTAATGATGCAGCAAAAGGCCTGTTGGAGTCGGCCTACAGAGTTTGTTTTGTAACACAGCTTAAGCTCTACGAAAATCAAGAATATAAGGCATTGGATAAACGACTGTTAAACTATTGTTTAAAAGCTTATGTATCTGAGCAAGTTGAGACTGCGCTACGCTTTACCCATTTAGTATCTAGTCCAATCTTACGAAAAATAATTATATACGGTATTAAACGAAAAATAGGACTTCGTAGCTTAAGGTATCTATATCAGCTATTCAAATA
>NZ_JBMLSD010000465.1:0-16908 GCF_049240685.1 Flectobacillus sp. | reverse complement strand
AACAGTTTTAAACTGTTAAAAAAATGAGTCCAAGACTAAGTCTTGAACTAGTAACCTCAAATTTGTCCAGTAATCAGATAACCGATATACTATTAACCTTTTCCTACTTACTTACTAACTCAATATATTATAAAAAGTAAAGCATTTTCAATATTTCCGAAATCAGAAATCCCAAATCCGCAATAGCTTGAAATTCTTTCCTATTCCCTATTCCCTATTCCCTATTCCCTATTCCCTATTCCCTATTCCCTATTAAAGACATGATTAACTATAAAAAGGTTGTAACAACTAAAAAATAAAAAGCCCCTGATTTTTCAATCAGAGGCCTTAGTAATAATCTTTAGAAACTATTTTCTTTTTGGAGTATCAGGAATAATTCTGATATCATTTGGTTTCTTAGGGTCAATATAGAATTTGTATTTTGCAACCTGTCCAGTTGGCTTACAGTCACCAGCACTCAAACGTTGAACTTCGTATTCATAAACCGCTGGCGATTTAGGTAGTGGAAGGTCCTCTGGCCATTTGATATTTGGATTTGTTGCCACGTTTTCGTAGTTAACAACCGTACTGTATTTCTTCACACCTGTTACTGTACCAGCACTTGCTTTTTTACGTCTTGGAATAAGCTTCTTCGCTGGTGCAGTTGCCACAGCAGCTGGAGCTGTTGCTTTAGCTACCTTGCGAGGCTTACGAACTGGCTTGTCTGTTCCAAAATATTTTGTTGCAGTAGAGCCACCAAAGATTTTAAAGATATACTGGTCTTCAGTTTTTGTTACTGGAGCTATTGGAGCAGGTTTTGCTTTATAACCAAAACTAGCTGCATTAGCTTCAGACAAACATTTACCTTGCACACTTGACTGAATAGTATAGTAGTAGAAACTACATTCGTCACCATTTACAAGCGAGACATTATTAGGCAAATTCAAAGTAGTAGACTTTGTAGTTTGCTGATACACTGGGATACCAGAGCCATCTGCCTTGTACAATTTGAAGATATACTCTTCATTTTCAGGAGTACCAGAAGTACTTTTCCAACGGAAAGTTGGTTTCTCTGTTGAACCATAGTCATACATTCTACCACTTTCAGACTCAAGAGTTGGCACTGCACAAACTACAGGAGCTGGAGGAGGAGGCAACAATTCATACACCGTCTTAGCATTACAGGCTCCAAAAGTATGCGCTAATGCCAATCCGAAGTTACAACCACCATGCGTTCTTGTATCTTCTTTAGTTAACAAAATATTAGAACCTGGGGTAACATCTTGACCTACTGTTGTAAATGGGGTTTTGGTAACAAAACCAACCGCATTTAAACCTAGTGCCCAAGACTTAGACAAGTTATACAAGAGATCTACACTCAAAACACCTCCTAATTGGTTTTTAGACGCTGATGGATTCAAGCGGAAAATCACTTGGTCAGCACCTAAATTACCAGGAATCGTAGCACCAAAACGCGGAGCTGAAGTATTCATCAAACCGCCCTTGGCATCAATATCTAAAGAGAATTTTGATCCTAGAGGAAGTGATACTGCAGGTCCTATCATCAACAAGAAATCTTCGTAGCTACCCACTTTGTCATAAGTCAATGAGCTTGTAGGAATACCTCTTGTTGCTGCATTACGAGCAATCAAACCTTGTGGCCCTTTGTAGTCATCACTTACTCCAAAGTTTTGATAACCACCCAAAATACCAAACCCAATCTTACCCCAGTAATGATTAACTGTTAAATAGTTGTACACCCCCGACTTAAGAAACATGGTAATATCCTCACCTTCTTTACAGAACGGAGTAGCAATACCTATACGATCGGTAATTTTCCAATATTTCTTTGGTTGTGTAGAACGGATTACATTACTATTTTTATAAAATGCAGTATCTAAATAATAACCATCAGCTACTGATTTTATAATCTTACCGTTTGAATAAGTAGTAGTAGTAATTCCACCTTCTGTCACTGAACTAACAATCGACGGTTTGCTTTCTGTCTGTGCAGTTGCTACTTGACTAGCTAAAAGGCAAGAAATAACCCCCATAGATAGTCGTTTAGAAACATTGACAGCGAAACTGGATTTTGAAAAATTTTGTTTCATAACTGCTTGTTTTATAATTATTAATATAGGATTTGCTGGTAATGCTTTTCTTAGGACAAAAATATGGCCAAAAAGTCACTATCAGAAACAATATAAAGTAAAAAAGTCATATTGTCAAATTGTGAATCAAGGGATAATCAAACACTAAGCTAAAGTTTTTGATAAGAATCCTGTAAATTTGCACAATTGAAATTTGACAAACAAAGATACATCGCAATATTTAATATTGAATACCGCTTAATAAACGGTTTTGAAGGAGAATTTCTTATCCCTTAGATGATCGGTTCGTTTTACGGTTTAATAATTTCATCATATTCTTCATTGCTTGTTTTCAATTTTGAAATAAATACCATTCGTTAGATCGCATTACCATGTCTGTACATAGTGAAATAAAAAGAGTCACCACCCACATTTTGCAAGAAATGAAAAATCGTGGTGAAAAAATTAGTTGTTTGACGGCCTACGATTACTCTATGGCTCGTATCGTAGATGCTGCTGGTGTCGACCTTATTCTGGTTGGCGATTCGGCCTCAAACGTAATGGCAGGGCATGAAACAACACTCCCCATTACACTCGACCAAATGATTTATCATGCATCCTCTGTCGTGAAGGGGGTCAAACGTGCCCTTGTGGTTGTGGATATTCCTTTTGGTTCATACCAAGGTAATTCTTCTGAGGCGCTACGTTCGGCTATAAGAATCATGAAGGAATCGGGAGCGCATGCAGTAAAAATGGAGGGTGGAGCCGAAATTAAGGAATCTATCATTCGGGTTCTTAGCGCAGGAATTCCTGTAATGGGGCATTTGGGACTCACACCACAGTCTATTTATAAGTTTGGTACGTACTCGGTTCGTGCCAAAGAAGATGATGAAGCAACAAAGCTCATCGAAGATGCTAAAATGCTTGAGCAATGTGGTGCTTTTAGTGTCGTTCTTGAAAAAATTCCAGCTACCTTAACCAAAAAGGTTTCTGAACAATTAACCATTCCTACTGTAGGTATCGGGGCTGGCCCCGACGCCGATGGCCAAATTCTTGTGGTACACGATATGTTGGGTATCAACAAAGAATTCAAGCCACGCTTTTTGAGAAGATATGCCGACTTAGATACCATCATGCACGATGCCATCGGGCAATATGTTGCAGATGTAAAGGCGCTTGACTTCCCAAATACAAAAGAAAGTTATTAATCTTTGGGAGACGTATTTGCTCCCTTAATCAATTATTATCATGAAAGATTTCCATGTAGTTTACGAGGATAATCATATCATCATTGTAAGTAAAAGAGCTGGGATTCTCGTACAAGGAGACTCTACTGGTGATCGTACCCTTACTGATGCTGTAAAAGACTATATCAAAGCTAAATACGACAAACCTGGAGAGGTATTCTTACACCCAGTGCATCGACTAGACCGCCCTGTAAGTGGCTTGGTTATTTTTGCTCGTACCTCCAAAGGACTTGAACGTATGATGGAGCTATTCCGAAAACGTGATATCCAAAAAACGTATTGGGCTGTAGTAAGAAGAAAACCAGCCAACGAGAAAGGTAAACTTACGCATTGGCTGGTTAAAGATGAAAAGCGAAATGTGGTAACCGCTTATGATACAGAAGTACAGGGCTCACAAAAGGCTGAGTTATATTACAAAGTTTTAGGTTGCATCAACAAACACTATTTACTTGAGGTTGAACCTATCTCGGGTCGTCCACATCAAATCCGTGTGCAGCTTGCTACGATGGGTTGCCCAATCAGAGGTGATTTAAAATATGGCTATGACAAACCAAATGCTGACGGTAGTATCAATCTACATGCACGACGTATCTTCTTTGTCCACCCTGTCAAAAAGGGACCTATTATTTGCAAAGCTGCTGTACCCCCTATCCCATTTTGGGAGGAGTTCTTAGAATTAGAACCAGAGGATATTAAGCAAAAAAATCTTGGTTATCTTCATGAATAACCGGGGTTGACAAATCAGACCAGATTTGTAAAATCAAACTAGATACTGCCTGCTTGACTCCTTGTATAATTCCTGATGCAATACTCAACGGCAGTATTAATGGTAAAAACACAAGCCATTGTAGAAGCATAAATTGATTTACCTTTTTCATAATTTTTAGATTTTAATGGTTGTAAACGATTTTATTGTACTTTAAGTGGTTAATTTTTGGTTTAAGTGATATAAAGGTAATTTCTTTTAGGAAAGCGTACAAATTAATTTTGTTAAAATTTTACAATTTTTTATCATTTAATTCACAAATAGTACAACAATCAAAATCAACAGAATGTTTGAAATACAACAAAAAAGCCATTGCAATCTACTTGCAATGGCTTTTTTGTTGTATAAAAATCTGATTATTAAGCTAATTCGGCAATAACTGTTTCTCCGCCAACAGGACGATCATCCAAATTGACCAACACTTTAGCATCGAGTGGCAAAAAGATATCGACACGCGACCCAAATTTGATAAAGCCAAATTCTGAACCCTGTTCTACTTGTTTTCCTTCTTCTACATACCAGCAAATACGTCTTGCTAACGCTCCAGCAATTTGACGAAACATTACTTCAGTACCACTTTCATGACGAACCACAATGGTAGTACGCTCATTTTCGGTACTTGCTTTTGGATGCCAAGCTACCAAATATTTACCTGGGTGATATTTAAAGAAAGAAACTATTCCCGAAAGTGGGTTAAAATTGATATGTACATTCACAGGTGACATAAAAATCGAAATCTGACGACGACGACCTTTGAAGTATTCTGGTTCTTCTACTTCCTCAATTACCACAACTTTTCCATCAGCTGGTGCAATGATATGTTTGGGATTCTTTACAGTTACTCTTTTAGGTACTCTAAAAAACTGTAGAATAATGATTGAGAATAAGATACTGAAAACTACAGCAATCTTACGAAGTAAATCATTGTCTGGAAAGAAATAATAAACAGCTGAATTCAGTACAGCCAAAAAAACAACTGTTACCAAAATGGTACCTGTACCTTCTTTGTGAATTGTCATACTTTGCTTTAGGGAAATGTGTTTTTTACAAAGGTAAGAATTTTTTTGATTGGTAAAGGCTTGCTGTAGGAGGAATCAGAGATAAATTGGAACAAGAAGGTCGAATCTTTTGTCAATTAATATGCACAACTTGTCATTTTGCTACGCCAAAAGAAGCTAATAGGATTTAATTACTTTAACTTTAAAACTTTTGACTAAGTTATAACCAAAATAACAAGTTATGCACATTAGGCTTAATTACTTACTTAGGACGAATTGGTAAAGGCTCTAAATTATAAGATGCATTGAAATAATAGCATCGGCTTCGGGTGGAATACAACAAAACAGTAAGTCCACGAAATAAACATTTAGACAAAAGTCAAATGTTAAAAGTTTTAAGAAATCAATTACTTGGGAATTAAACAACCCCTACTTTTAATAATCAAACTACTTGTAGCGCTAGCACACTAATTACTCTTTTGAGAGTTGCTCGGTTGATTGATAGCAGGATATTCAATATCTGCAACGGCGGTTGTCTTGTAAAAGGTGGGCGGTAATATAAAAAAGACAAATATGTTATTGAGCTCCTTTTGATTCATAGTAAACCATGAATCTATAACAAAACTAATGTTTTTTGATTATCATAAAAAGTTAAGAAATGAAAGTTTTACAATCGATGAAAAACCTCCCTAAACGCCCATTTTAGCTATCAAAGATTCAACTGTTAAGCCTGGGCCAAATGCACAACTTAAAATCTTACAGCCTTTATTATCGTCTTTTACTTGTTCTAGTATTCTTTTTAATACAAACAGTATTGTGGTAGATGACATGTTGCCATACTCCCGCAAAACCTCGTATGAAGCTTGATTATCCTTCGGACTAATACCCAAGGCTATTTCTACCGATTCCAAAATTGCTCTGCCTCCTGGATGTATGGCATAATATTGTATGTCATCTCGACGAGCCCCGTTTGCTTTGAGGAGGCTCTCTACTAACTGGTTGATACCTGCTTTGATGAGTTGAGGAACATAAGAAGTTAAGGTCATTTCAAAGCCAAAATCCGCAATGTGCCAAGCCATATCGGACTGCCCTTCGATAAATAAATCGCAGAAAAATGATTCTAGTTTTAACACTTTTTCATGAGGTGCCTTAGCTTGGATAATTACAGCCGCAGCCCCATCCGAAAACAGTGCGTTTGAAAGCAAAAAATCTATATCTTTCTTCTTCTGAAAATGTAGTGTACATAGCTCGACACTTACCAACAAAACTTTGGCACTGGGATTGGCCAAACAGATATCATTGGCAACTTTTAATCCATTAAATGCACCATAACAACCCATAAAATTAATGGCTGTTCTTTGGATTGTTGTTGATAAACCCAAAGCCTGCACCAAATCAATATCGAGCCCTGGCGCATACATACCTGTACAACTTACCGTAATGAGATGGGTAACCCCTTCAAGCGATAAACCACGAGTGGCTTCTACACAAAGCGGCAAAGCAGTTTGTTTGTAAACCTGCATTCGATGGGCAACCGAAGGAAACGGCTCCAAGTTAGGTGTTTGTGGATAAAATTGATAAGATTCGACTGGAAGACCATAATCTGGCAAAACAGAATGTCGATACTGTATTTTGGTACTTCTATAAAGTGCTATGAGCTTACGTTTTTCTACTTCGTCCAACTCCAAAGAACGCGCCATAAACTCAGCGATTTCGAGTTGTGTAAAACGATTAGCAGGAACTGCCGTTTCAATGGAGGTTATATAGCTCATATATTGTTGTTAAATTACCAATTTCATCACTTTCATTCTCTTCATTATTCATTCCCTTCATTCCTTATATACGATTATATTCACATAATTGTTCAGTTTTTTCAAGAAAAACCTTCTTTGCGTAGGTAAGTAACAACCTTGTCAACCAGTTTGGTATGACCTGTATCGAGCACGATTGTTTGCTGTTTTTGTACATATTTACTCAAAGGCAAAACTTGCTGAGGCGGAAGTAGTTGGTCGTATTTTCCTACAAAAAAACTAAACTTAGTTTGAAATTTTTCCGCAAGCTGTACCAAGTCCGAAATAGTAAATTGTAACTCTTTAAAGCCAATCCAAGCATGGTAAATTTGCTTTTGTTTGAGGGGTGTTCCTAACATAAAATCGGCCATTCGAACAGTACTTTTTGAAACTATCCCAATTTTTTGAAGAGAATTGCCTATTTTCAAGAAAGTTGGCTGATGAGCAATCACTCGGCGAAAGCCCCATCTTCCCAATTTACTTCCCGTAGCCAGTCGATACAAAGGGTTTACTTTGATGCCGTCTGGCGCTAAAAGTAGTACATGATGTATTTTTTCGGCAAATGCCTCAAAAGTCGCTAAAGCAAAGCGGCCTCCTATACTAAAACCTATCACGTCAAACTCCTTGATATTTTCTTTTTCCAAAAATTGGACTAAGCTTTCCTTCCACCACTGTTTTGTCACAATAAATGGATTTTGATAAATATGTTTTCCATGAAAAGGTAAATCAAAAAGATAGGTCGTGTATCGCTCCGAAAAGACCTCAGCAAAATGCTGGAAACACGAAAAATCCTGCCCGATTCCGTGGAATGCGAGCAGGATTTTAGGGCCATTTCCAATTTTATGATAATTCAACATCATGAGAAAGATTTGTATTTTAGGCACAAGGCAAAGAGTGTTAAATTATTTTTAGTGACGATAGATAAGTTTTGCCCAATGCCGATATCTGAAAGCCTAAAGCTTTCGGCTTTCAGATATCGGCATTGAAAAAAGCATGGCTTTTGTTATTAAAAACATTTTAACACTCTTTGCCTTATGCCTGTTGCCTTGTGCCTAAAACACAAAACTTAAATATAATTCTGCACGATTACTTAATTCATCACTCACAATTCTACATTAATACCTAGTGTCCTTTACCTGTATTTTTGACTACTTCTTTATCAAAATCAATATTCTGTTTACGCAATACGGCTTGAACACGAATACCAAAGAAGAACAAGTAACCAAAACAAGCTACTGCCAACAAATATGACAATTGAATACCAATGCTATCTGCTAAAATACCTTGAACTACAGGAATCACAGCACCACCCAAAATCATCATAATCAAGAAGGCTGCACCTTGGTTAGTGTATTTACCCAAACCAGCAGTACCCAATGAGAAAATCGAAGGCCACAATACTGAACAGAATAAACCTCCACTAATCAATAAGAACAATGCGATTTTTCCTGTAAAAATTACCCCCAATAACGATGTTACTGCGCCACAAGCTGTATAAATCAATAAAGTTTTTACTGGCTTTTCTTGACTAGCAAAGAATGCTGCAATCATCATAACTACACAAAAACCATACGGCAACAAATCCTGAACAGCACTACCACCCAAGGCATTTACGCCTAATACAATGGCAAATGCAACAAATGGAACAATTACCTTTAAAATAGTTTGAGTACTTTGGCTAAAGTTAAAGTTTCCGATTGAAGCAGTCCAACGACCTACCATCATACTTCCCCAGAAAAGAGATACGTACTTAGCAATTTGCGAAGACTCTAAATTTTCGGTTACTTTCAAATATTCACCCAAGTTACTACCAATCGTTACTTCAACGCCTACATAAACGAAGATTGCCGACATACCCAATAATAATTGTGGATATTTCAAGGCACCTGTCCCGATTTCTACATCTTCGTCGTTAGTGATACGTGGTAGTTTAGAAAGTTTGAAAAATACGGCAAATAAGGCAAAAACAACCCCTAAAATCAAATAAGGAGCTTTTACCGAATCAATTGAAGCATTTTTGGCTGCATCAGCCGAAATTGAACCGAAGATAGCGTAACTAATCAAAGCAGGACCGATTGTACCGCCTAGGTTATTAACAGCACCTCCTAAGTTGATACGTTGAGCACCTGTTGCAGGGTCACCCAAGGCAATCATAAAGGGTTGGGTGGCAGTTTGCTGCAATGAAAAACCTAAGCCTACAATAAATAGGGCTGAAAGGAGGATAGGAAATGATTTTAGTTCGGCAGCTGGATAAAACAAAATTGTACCAACAGCCGAGATAATCAAGCCATAAATGATACCATTTTTGTATCCAATTCTGTTGAGTACATCACCTTTAATGATGCCAGAAACCACAAAATAGAGAATGGAACCTACGAAATAAGCAGCGTAAAAGGCAAAGTCTACTAATTGAGCTTGCCATTGTTGCAATTCGAATTTGTCTTTGAATAGTGGGATAAGAATACCGTTTGAAGCAGCTACAAAACTCCAAAAGAACCACACTGTTACCAGCGTGTAGAGCGCAGACTGATTACTTTGCGTTGAGGAATTAGACATAGTTTAGTACTTTTAAAAAAGAGAATAGACAACTTTAGCTTAAAACTACTACTTTTTCTGGCAAAAATTATCTTTACTTTTTAAAATAACTTAAAAAGCCATATTCCATATTTAGAATAAGTATTAAAATGCCGATTGTGTAGATTTGTCACAATCGGCAAGGGCAAATATTTCTATTTTTGACATAAGCACGGCTTGTGGGCATTTTCTCAAACTACAATGCTATCGAATCATATACCACAACCTTCGACCACAAATGTTTGTGCTCTTCAATGAATTTCTTGTGTAGTGGATGTACTAAATATTTCTCTTCATCCTCTTTCGAAGCAAACAATAGTAATACCGAAAATGTGTAAGACGCATCAGTCACAGGTTTGTCAAAATCATTAATTGAAGCCTTTCCGATATGCGCTTGTTTGATTTGTTCAATTTTACCTAATCCTTTCAAACCTGCAAGCAATTGCTCATAAGCCTTTTTATCTTTGCTGTCTTTCAACCAAAAAAACACATGATGTGAAAAAACAGGCAGTGCCTTTGGAACGGCTGCTTCAGAATTACTCGGTGTCATAACAGTTAGGGCTGTGCCGGCAGTGGCTACTTGGAGGGATTTTTCAATAAAATTTCTTCGAGATGTATTTTTCATTTTTGAATAGATTTTTGTGTTTGATTACAAGATAGCAAATCATTTGAAAGAATCTATGTCTTTATGCAGGGCATTATTTTTTCATAAAAAACTACTTTTATAAACTTATCCCTAGTGAGTTGAGTTACGTACTTAGTAATCAAATATCTAACAATCAACTTTATTTTAACCTACAACCACGGTTATTGATAACTCATACAACCATGAATATTACGATTTTATCGACCTCACCCAGAAAAAACAGTAGTTCTCTTCGTTTTTCAAAATACTTAAAGTCGCTTAGCCAAGAGGCAGGCTTTGACCAAATCGAAATTGTTGACTTCGAAAATTATGATGTGCCATTTTTTGGTCAGGGCTTTATCAAAAAAGATAATTTGAGTGCTTTTCAAGAAAAGTTAATCAGTGCTTGGGCTAAAGCAGATTTGGTGTTCATTGTAATGCCCGAATACAATTGGTTTCCAGATGCAGAATTAATCAACTTGTTAAATCAGTTGGGAGGAAAAGATTTTGCACATCTTTTTGGAGAAAAAACCTTCGCTTTGGCAGGTGTATCAAGTGGTCGTGGAGGCAAGCTTCCTGCCATAGAAATGACGGTTATGTTGGGAAAACTCATCAATTTCTTGAATCAATACTCGGTAATTTCATCTCGTATTTATGAATCGCATGAAACCCACGTTAATCTTAACGAAAATGGCGAATTAGCCAATGACAATACTGTTTACGAAAATTCAGTGAAAGCTTTCGTAGATTATTCTATCCAAATAGCTCAGCGCTGGAATAGAGGAAAAGCATAATGCTGAAATTGAGTGAATGGTGGTTGAGTGATTTAGTGATTATTTTAAAATTTGTACTTAAATGCAAAGCATTGCGTCGCTACAAGTAAAATTCAAATCAAAATAACCACTCAATCACAACTCACTCAATTAGTATTTGTACCTTAATAAAAACTCCACACTCTACACTCCAAACTCAGCAACTTAACTATATCTATCATTGCGCCAAGGATAAGCTGTATTAGAATACCCTCTTTCTTCCCAAAAGCCTAGCTTATTAGCCGATAAAAATTCGATTCTTTTAATCCATTTTGAGCCTTTCCAAGCATACAACTGTGGCGTAATCATACGCAAAGGACCTCCATGTTCGAGTGGTAAAGGTTCTCCTTCGACAGTATGTACAAGCATCACGTCGGGCTTGAGTGCCTCCTCCAAGGATACGTTGGTTGTATAGGTATCATAGCCATAACACATCAAATGTGTGGCAGTTTCTTTGGGTTGTACCAAAGCTGCCAAGTCTATCAAACGCACGCCACGCCAAGACATATCTAGTTTTGACCAAGTAGTCACACAATGAAAATCAGAAATATCGTCTGTTTGAGGAAGTGCTAAAAAGTCTTCCCATTTCAATACCACGGGGTTTTCTACTTCGCCATCAATGATTAAGCGCCACTTGTCCATTGGAATTTGTGGATGATAACCCAAGTCTAGCACAGGCCACTTTTGTGTAATAGTTTGTCCTATGGGAGTTTGAGGCATTCCATGGCGATTGATTGGTCCTCGTCCCATCGGATTTGGGTCAGCCATAGATGGAGTCTCCTTCATTTTTTCTTCAAAACGAGCTTTGAGTTTCATTCTCGCTTCAATTATTTTATCTAATTTCTCAGGATTTTGTTCACCTGTCATACGCTTTGTGTGCTATAAGTAAAAATAGTTGAGTAAATACCAGCCGTAGGCAATAAGCTTTATGCCGTAAGCCAAAAATGCAATAACCTCTTTACAATACAGAAAAATTTATGATTAGATTCCTAATCAGCTCTTCAAGGATAAATTTATTCAATTGAAAAACAGAATCAAACTCAAAAAGTTTTTAAATTAAGTGAAAAAGGAAAGGGAATATGTCTTCGATATGAATCATGATACTTTTTTGAATCATCTCTTCCTCCAAGTCATGACAGTCTAACAATATGTTTCAACAAACGATTAAATACCAAACCTATCAATTTGCCGACCTCAAAACGCTTATGGCAAAAGCTACCCCAAAAAGGTCGGGGGATGAATTGGCTGGTGTGGCTGCCAACAGTGCCGAAGAAAGAGTAGCCGCACAAATGGCATTGGCTGATGTACCATTGAAGGTTTTTCTGAACGAAGCACTTGTTCCTTACGAAAAAGATGAAGTTACCCGCCTGATTATCGATACTCACGACTTGGCGGCCTTCTCTCCTATTAGCCATTTGACAGTGGGAGACTTTCGAAATTTTCTTTTATCTGAAAATACGACGACTGAAATTTTACAACAAATCAGTAAAGGCATTACGCCCGAAATGGCGGCAGCAGTTTCTAAGCTCATGCGCATTCAGGACTTGATTAATGTTGCCTCTAAATGTAGCGTTATTACCAAATTTAGAAATACCATTGGTTTAAAAGGACGTTTTTCGACTCGTTTACAGCCCAATCACCCTACTGACGACTATCGTGGCATAGCTGCCAGTATGATTGATGGTTTGTTTTATGGCAATGGCGATGCCGTAATTGGCATTAACCCAGCCAGCGATAGTGTTCCAACCGTAATCCAATTGGTTTCGATGTTAGATAGTGTCCGTCAAAAGTTTGATATTCCTATCCAAACCTGTATTTTGAGTCATATTACCACAACGATCAAAGCCATAGAAAGAGCTGCGCCTATTGATTTGGTATTTCAATCTATTGGAGGAACAGAAGCCACTAACACCTCTTTTGGCGTTAATTTGGACATCTTAAAAGAAGGTTACGAAGCTGGTTTATCACTCAATAGAGGCACTGTTGGCAATAACCTTATGTATTTTGAAACAGGACAAGGCTCGGCTTTATCTGCCAATGCGCATTGGGGACTCGACCAGCAAACTTGCGAAACAAGAGCTTATGCAGTAGCACGTCACTTCAATCCATTATTAGTAAATACCGTAGTGGGATTTATTGGACCTGAGTATTTATTTGATGGAAAACAGATTATTCGTGCAGGCTTAGAAGACCATTTTTGTGCCAAACTATTGGGCTTACCAATGGGTGTGGATGTTTGTTATACCAACCACGCCGAAGCCGACCAAGACGATATGGATTCGCTATTGACTTTACTCGGTACGGCAGGTTGTAATTTTATCATGGGCGTACCAGGAGCCGACGATGTGATGCTTCATTACCAAAGTACTTCATTTCACGATGCACTCTATATTCGTCATTTATTGGGATTAAAGCCAGCTCCTGAGTTTGAAGAATGGCTACTCAAAATGAATATCGTGGATGAACAATTTAGACTAAAAACTATTTCTAGTGAACATCGGCTTTTACAACAATCAATATCTTAAGTTGTGTGAATTAGGCAAAGAGTGTTAAAATGTGTTGAAGGCATCAGGCAACAGGCACTAGGCAAAGAGTTTTCAAATGTTTGCTGATAAACAAATATATACTTTTGAGCCCATGGCTTTAGGTAGTAAACCAAATCAATAGAAATTACAAATCTTTTGCCTAGGGCCTACGGCTTACAGCCAAAAGCCTACCATCTAAAGAATATTAAGTTAGTGCGCAAAATAAAATTTAATTTTTGAGCTTTCGAATTTCAGCTTTGGGATTTAGGCAAAAACATATCTATCGTTATTAAAAAATAGTTTTACACTTTTTGCCTTGTGCCTGTTGCCTTGTGCCTAAAACATAAAAGTTAAATCAAATATTACACTAATACGTAATACAATTCCATGTAGTATGTTCATTTATATTGATAGTATTCTTTTGATAATAAACATTTTTCAATAACGGTTACGTTAATACCTTTTAACGTTATCTCATATTAGAATACTATTAGAATAGGGTAATCCACGGAGTTATTCTCCAAAATCAGCGTTATTAGTATACGTTAGGCAATCAAAACCTTTGCATTGTATGAAAAGTCTCGTTTCAAAAAGTCTTCTTGTATTACTAAGCTTTGCTATTATAAGCTGCGATCAAATTCAGGAAAAATCTTTAGAGAATGTCAAGAAAATAAAAGAGTCCGTTCCTGAATACACCGTTGTGGTGATAGACGGGTGCGAGTACCTAAGACTTGAACATACACATGGGTATGCTAGCTTAACGCATAAAGGAAACTGTAAAAACCCTATTCACATCTACAATGGTACAAAAACTTCTCCTCAAAACCCTAGGCATTAATGAATATAACCCTGCACAAAGCGTCAAGAACGTTTCTCTGATTGCCTTAGGTGTATTACTCGCAGGAATTGGTCTCAAAGGATTTTTGCTTCCCAATAGCTTTTTGGATGGAGGCGTAATGGGTATGTCTTTGTTGATTAACATCACAACTGACATTCCGCTTCCTTATTTAATAGTTATCGTAAATCTTCCGTTTATATTTTTGGCATATAGTCAAGTATCCAAGTTTTTTGCCATCAAAACACTTTTAGGCATTGTTGGGCTCGCTATCTGCATTGCTTTTATCGAGATCCCACTGGTTACTTCCGACAAACTATTGATTGCTATCTTTGGAGGGTTCTTCTTAGGCGCAGGTATTGGTATGTCTATCCGTGGTGGTGGCGTATTGGATGGCACCGAGGTATTGGCTTTATATATTAGCCGTAAAACAGTATTGTCGGTAGGCGACGTCATTATTATTATCAACGTATTGATTTTTGCAGTTGCAGCTTTTTTAATCAATATCGAAACAGCCTTGTATGCCATGCTTACGTATTTATCAGCCTCAAAAACGATTGACTTTTTGATTCATGGTATAGAGGAATACACAGGCGTGACGATTATTTCTGAAAAAAGTGAAGAAATCAGAGTGATGATTATAGAGCAGCTCGGACGTGGTGTAACGATTTTTAAAGCGAAAAGAGGTTTCGGAAAAAGAGGTCGTAAAGATGAAGACTTGGACGTAGTTTATACGGTATTGACTCGTTTGGAAATCCAAAAGCTTACCAACGAAATCGAAAATATTGACCCTACGGCCTTTGTCGTACAACAAAGTCTGAATGACGTAAAAGGTGGTATGATAAAGAAATTACCCTTGCATTAATTGAGTGAATTATGACAACAGAAAAACAACTGATTCAGACTGATATTTGGGATTTTTTGCAAAGCTATACCTCTGCCCGCATTGCTCGTGGACGTGCTGGACATAGCTTACCGACCAAAGAACTTCTTCGGTTTCAGGCTGACCATGCTCAGGCTCGTGATGCTGTGCATTCTTCTTTAGACCTACAAAATATTCAAGATAGAATTTTGCATGAAACTATTGTCTTACAAAGTAAGGCTAATTCTCGTGCTCAATATTTACAGCGTCCAGATTGGGGAAGGCAATTGTCTGAAGCCTCTAAACAGGCGCTAAAAAACGTGGTTGATACACCACAAGATATTGCTATTGTTATAGCAGATGGCCTGTCGGCCAACGCCGTCAATACCCATGCCATACCGGTGGTAAATGGTTTATTGAATGTATTGATACAGCATCATTGGCGTATTGCGCCTATTGCCTTGGTAGAACAAGGCCGAGTAGCCATTGCTGATGAAATAGCGAGTGCCTTCAAGGCCGAAATAGTCCTTATTTTGATTGGCGAACGCCCAGGACTGAGCTCGCCAGATAGTATGGGCGCTTATTTGACATATCAGCCGAGTGTAGGTATTACCGACGAAAGAAGAAACTGTGTATCTAATATTCGTCCTGAAGGATTGAATTATCCCGCAGCTATCGAAAAAATACTCTATTTACTTACCGAAATGAAAACTAAACAAATCAGTGGGGTAAATTTGAAAGACGAAATGCAAGGGAATCTTTTATATTGAGTGATTTTGTGATTGAGCGAATGAGTGATTGTTTTATTAGAATTTTACTGGTAGAGACGCAATGCTTTAGGTCTTTACTAAATAGAATATAACTTTTAACATAATCACTCAATTCTCAATGTCTCATTTTTTATTTTATTCCCTTCACCAAGAGATTTTTCGCTACTTCATGACTCATAAATTGTGGATTAGCTTGGGCAATTTGTACAGATAAGGATTTATCAAAATCATTGATTTCTACAATGTACAATTCCGAACCTAGACTTATGCCTAATTTGGCTACATACTGCAAAAAGGCAGAAGAATGCTCCGAAACGCCCATCATCAGTACACGCTCCCCTTGCTTGACCTCTGACAAATTTTGATAGGTCAGTTTTGGCATTCTTCCGTTGGGGTCTGGAATAGGGTCGCCGTGTGGGTCAAACTTTGGATGCTCCAAAAACTCATCTAGCTTTTCAACTAATTCCTCCGAATCTATATGTTCTAGTTGCTCGGCAATATCGTGTACCTCGTCCCAATTAAAACCTAGTTTTTCTACCAGAAAAACCTCCCACAAACGATGCTTACGAATCACTTTAAGTGCCACCTGTTCACCAGCCTCTGTTAATCGTACTCCTTGGTATTTCTGATAATTAACTAACTGTTTTTCTGACAATTTGCGAAGCATATCCGATACCGACGCCGCTTTGGTCTGAGTGAGTTCAGCAACGGCATTAGTACTAATCTCTGCATCGGTTTCGGCAGAAAGTTTATAGATTATTTTCAGGTAGTTTTCTTCTGTGAACGAAGTAATTTGCATGAATTTTATAGTTATACCTCTTTGAAAATGATTCGTTGATGCGTTTCTCAAAGAAGTGAGTACTTATCAAATAACAATATTTAGAATTTAAGTAAAAAAGTTAATAGTATATCAGTTATTGGAATGCACGCATAATTAGCAAGATAAGATTTAAGCTATGTGTTTAGGCACAAGGCAAAGAGTGTTAAAATGTTTTTAATAACCACAGACCCACTTTTTCCCAAAGCCCACCGCCG
>NZ_JBMLSD010000464.1:5144-20604 GCF_049240685.1 Flectobacillus sp. | reverse complement strand
GTTCTTTCCTGATACGCACAGAATCCTGCGGCTTTTTTTAGAATTTCTTTATTCATAGAAATGTAGGTAAGTGGATAGCGATTTAGGCGTTGGACAGTCAGCTATCCCTCAGTAACAGGTATGCCTTTTCGTTTGTAACCTTTCAATTTTAACACAAAATCCCTCAATCCATGACAGATTGAGGGATTTTAGATTGCTTTGGCTTGTACAGCAACCTAATTAATAGTTGACTGCTCAAAGCCTAAAGCCAATAATTAAGACCCGCATGCTTCACAACCGTCTGGGTCGTCAAGAGAGCATTGCATCGCAGACCAGTTTTGTTCTGTTACGTTGTTCAGTCCTGGAACATTGAACGTGCTGGCACTAGCTTTCGCATTGGCAGCATAGGCCTCATAATTAAGGTCATGTTCGTGTACAACGTTTGCGTGCTCAATGGCTACATCGGCTTGCTTCTCAACTGTAAATTTGATAGCATCAGCTGCGGCCTTAGTACGAAGGTAATACATACCTGTTTTAAGACCTTTCTCCCATGCATAGAAGTGCATAGAAGTCAGCTTACCGAAGTTCGGGTCTTGAATGTGAATATTCAATGACTGAGACTGGCAGATATAAGCACCACGGTCAGCAGCCATTTCGATAATTGCTTTTTGTTTGATTTCCCAAACTGTCTTGTAAAGCTCTTTTAAGTCTTGTGGGATTTCTGGAATACCTTGAACCGAACCGTTTGCCGAAATCAATTTATTCTTCATAGAATCACTCCACAAACCTAATTTCACTAAGTCTTTCAACAAGTGCTTGTTTACCACTGCAAATTCACCCGACAATACGCGGCGAGCATAGATATTTGAAGTATATGGTTCAAAACATTCGTTGTTACCCAAAATTTGAGAAGTAGAAGCCGTAGGCATTGGTGCTACCAACAGTGAGTTACGCACACCGTGCTCTACTACTTTTTTACGAAGCGATTCCCAGTCCCAACGATTTGATTCTGGTGTTACATCCCACATATCAAATTGGAAGATACCTTGCGAGATAGGAGAGCCTTCCCATGTTTCGTAAGGGCCTTCTTTGATGGCAAGTTCCATCGAAGCTTCCATTGAAGCATAATAAATCGTTTCGAAAATATCTTTATTCAATCGACGAGCCTCATCAGATTCGAATGGCATACGCAACAAGATAAAGGCATCTGCCAAACCTTGTACACCCAGACCAATAGGACGGTGGCGCATGTTGGAGCGACGAGCCTCTTCCACTGGGTAATAGTTGCGGTCGATAATTTTGTTTAGGTTTTTGGTAGCTACCTTAGTTACCTCATACAAACGTTGGTGATCAAATTCAGAGAAACCTCTTTCATTTTGTTTGATGAATTTTGGTAGTGCCAAAGATGCCAAATTACATACCGCTACTTCGTCTTTTGAAGTATATTCAATAATCTCAGTACACAGGTTTGAAGACTTGATAGTACCTAAGTTCTTTTGGTTAGACTTGCGGTTTGCGTGGTCTTTGAATAGCATAAACGGAGTACCTGTCTCTGTTTGAGCCTCCAAGATTTCGAACCATAAATCCTGAGCTTTTACTACACGTCGAGCTTTTCCAGCTTTTTCATAACCCGTATAAAGTTCTTCAAATTTATCACCGTAAGAATCGTCCAAACCTGGGCATTCGTGAGGGCAGAACAATGACCAAACATCGTTGTCTTTCACACGCTTCATAAACAAATCGGGCACCCAAAGGGCATAGAATAAGTCACGAGCACGAACTTCTTCTTTACCGTGGTTTTTACGAAGTTGTAAGAAATCAAATACATCGGCATGCCAAGGTTCCAAGTAAATAGCGAAAGAACCTTTACGTTTTCCACCACCTTGGTCAACATAGCGAGCGGTATCATTAAATACACGAAGCATTGGGATAATACCGTTTGAGGTACCATTAGTGCCTTTAATGTATGAACCCATTGCACGAACATTATGGATACTCAAACCGATACCTCCAGCCGATTGAGAAATTTTAGCACATTGCTTCAATGTGTCATAAATACCCTCGATAGAGTCTTCTTGCATAGTCAACAAGAAACACGATGACATTTGCGGTTTTGGAGTTCCTGCGTTGAAAAGAGTAGGAGTTGCGTGCGTAAACCAACGCTCCGATAGGAGATTGTAAGTTTCAAGCACTGCCTCGATATCATCGAAGTGAATACCCACCGCCACACGCATGAGCATGTGTTGTGGTCTTTCGGCAATTTTGCCATCTAATTTTAGCAAATATGATTTTTCGAGTGTCTTAAAACCAAAATAATCATAGCCAAAGTCGCGGTCGTAGATGATAGCAGCGTCTAATTCACCTGCATGCTTTTTAATAACATCATATACCTCTTTCGACAAAAGAGCTGCATTTTCACCAGTCTTGGGATCGACATAGTTATACAACTTTTTCATCGTTGCAGAAAAAGACTTTTGGGTATTTTTGTGCAAGTTAGAAATAGCGATTCTTGCTGCCAATACCGCATAGTCTGGGTGCTTGGTTGTCATCGAAGCCGCCGTTTCAGCAGCTAGGTTATCTAGTTCAGTTGTTGTTACGCCGTCGTACAAGCCAGTAATCACTTTTTTGGCTACTTCCAACGGTTGCACAAAGTAAGGGTCGAGGCTGTAGCAAAGTTTTTCGATTCGAGCGGTAATCTTATCAAACTTTACAGACTCGCGTCTGCCATCTCTTTTAATAACGTACATATTAACTATTGATTTTAGGGGTTAAAGCATTAGCCACTAATTTTCTTCCAAAGGATTTTTTGTGATTCAAAATCAAGCAAGATTTATACCTAAATGATTTTAAATCGAAATATCTTAATCAACGATGAACATTTAGAATTTAGCGTAGCTGTCCACCCAAGCTACTGATTTATTAGCTTTATGTATAACGAAGCTTGCTATTCAACAAGCAGATTATTAATGTATTAGCAGTAAAATGGCCTAGATGCTCTACTTGCCAAATTAAAAAATTTGAGGTAGGCGTGTTTTCATGAGATTATTCATTTGTGTACTAATCAAGCCTGATGCATCTTAAAACTTGTTAGTCAAAATGATTTAATGGTAAACAAATGTTTAGCTCAAATTGAGCGGAGATGTTTGATTTTCTGTGAGGCTCTCTCTTCTTCAAAGTTAGTAATTTTATCTACCCAACGCAATGAAAAAAATTAGTTCTCTTAAAGCCATCTCTAGCGATTATTTATAATGTACAACTCAAACTTTAGATAATCAGTTCACTAGACAAAGTGCAACTTGGAATATTACTACAATATTTTTTTTAAAAAAAAATCTTTAGCGAGTAAACGGCTGTCTATTAATATTTTCATGAAAAAAAGTTTTTGAAAGCACTAAAAAAAATGTAAATTTGCGTCCCGTTTCGAGACTCTTGTTTGTGAAACGTTATCGCCTTATCCTCAGATAATTGGCCTTCTGATAACGTTCAACTCCCAGCCACGACTTGTCGAAACGCTTCAATTTAACCGAGACGGCAGGGAATCGTCTCAAAACTTAAAATCAAAAATGAAAAAAGACATTCATCCTAATTACAGACCAGTTGTTTTCCATGACTTGTCTGCTGACTTTAAATTTTTGACTCAGTCTTGCGTTAACACTACTGAAACAACAGAATTTGAAGGCGAAACGTACCCAGTATTCAAACTAGAGGTTTCTTCTTTATCTCACCCTTTCTATACTGGTAAAAACGTATTGCTTGATACTGCTGGACGTGTTGATAAATTCTACAAACGTTTCGGTCAGAAGAAATAATTTCACAACAAAGTCTCTTTGGCTTGTATGTTGTACCAAAAAGCCTCTTAGTTTCGTGCTAAGAGGCTTTTGTTTTTAAAAATCGACTTAAAGATATTTACAACAAGTAATATATTGCGTATTTTTGAGGCAAAATCAAACACTATAAAAAAAGTACTGAATTTTTAAGAAACTTGGAAAAGTACTATGAATAAGATTAGGCTTTGTAAGAAGACGTTATTCGTAAATAGTATGTTGGTTATTCGAAGGTATTCATAATCGAAAGGTCAAAGCCACATTGCAAATTGGTAATACTATAAAGTTAATCTTTTCTATTAGGTATTCGGCTTTAGGCTGTAAGCATTAGGCAAAAACATTATCTGTATTAACTAAAAAAACTATTTACACTCTTTGCCTTGTGCCTGCTGCCTAATCCCTAAAATGCAAAACTTAAATAGAATTTTGCCCACTTACTTAATACATCGTTATTGTCGATAGCTCATTAATTTAATTGGAAAATTTAGTATTCTCTCCAAGAATCTCTTAGGTTTGCTAGAGCACAGCAAAATTTCGGTGCAACACACTCATTCCATTCAAATTTATATATACAGATGAATTATATCATATTTGATGACTCCTCAATTAGAGCGATTTTGCTTCCTCTTACCTTTGTGCGACCCGTTAGCGAAATCCGTTTTGGGATAGATACCATTACTGAAAAGTGGCAAAGCTATCTCGATAACACGGTTTCTTTTGCCACACAAGATTATCTACAAGAGAAGTATCCGCTCAAACTTCAATCGGATAATATCTTTATCAACGGCGCTGTTTGTCCTAATGCTGCCTTGTTGGATGCTATTCAAGGGTTAAGCTCAGGACAACTTTTAAGTTTTGAAGGTATTACTTTGGCCTATCGTTCGGATGTTTTGACTATCTCTCCCGACGACTTTGAAGTAATAGAATGGGAAGGAAATGTTACCATTATTCGTCAACTAACTGATATATTCTTATTGAATGGTGAGCAAATCAAAGCAGATTTTGCCCGAATAACTCAGGGACGAACTTCTCAGCCTATCAATGACCGTTTTACCGCAGTATATAACGAATCGCAGATTTTTGTAGAAGAAGGTGTCAATATTAAGGCCGCTACGCTCAATGCTGAAAAAGGCCCTATTTACCTCGGTAAAGACGTTGTAATTATGGAAGGTGCCAAAATCCAAGGTCCATTTGCTATTTTGGAAGGCTCGGTAGTCAACCTTGATGGAAAAATGAGACCCAACACCACCATTGGGCCAGGTTGTAAAGTAGGCGGAGAAGTAAGTAATGTGGTGATATTTGGAAATTCCAACAAGGGGCATGAGGGTTTTATGGGTAATTCTGTAATTGCAGAATGGTGTAATTGGGGCGCCGATACCAATAATTCTAATCTGAAAAATGATTATTCAAAAGTAGAATTGTGGAGCTATGTGACTAATCGCTTTGAAAACTCAGGATTACAGTTTGTAGGCCTGATTATGGGCGACCATTCAAAGTGCGGTATCAACACAATGTTTAATACAGGTACGGTGGTTGGTATAAATTGTAATATCTTTGGAGCGGATTTTCAACCCAAACATGTTCCATCGTTTTCTTGGGGGGGAAGTGCAGGCTTCAAAACGTATCATTTACGTAAGGCTAACCAAGTAGCTCGTGCCGTATTGGAACGCCGTGGTCGTATTTTTGAAGGTATAGAAGAAAATATTCTAAAGGCCGTTTTTGACCTTACTGAAGGTCATAGAAATGGATAAAATAAATTGTTTGTATAAGAAAATAGGTTGTGGCTGTTGAAAGATAAGCGCAAAGTCTTTGTAATTATGTTGTTTAAAGAAATCCCTGGTTTACCTTCTATCAAAAAGACCCTTATTCATTCAGTGCAAAGCAACCACGTTGCGCATGCGCAATTGTTTCATGGGCCTTTGGGTTCGGGTAATTTGGCCTTGGCTTGGGCGTATGCAACTTATATCAATTGTGAAGATAAGCAGCCAGATGATGCTTGTGGTCGTTGTGCATCATGTGCCAAAATGCGTAAGCTAGTTCACCCAGACTTTTATCATATTTTTCCGACTGCAACTACCAAAAAGGTAAAAGAAGCCGAATCTGATGCTTATTTGCCTCTTTGGCGCGAATTTACGGCAGAACAGCCCTACGGGGCATTGCCTAATTGGCTTGAGCACATAGGTGTCGAAGGAAACAAACAGGGAAATATATCGGCCGAAGAAGCCAGAAAAATTATTCAAAAGCTATCCTTAAAGGCTTTTGAGGCAGAATATAAAATCTTACTGATTTGGCAGCCCGAAATGCTCAACCAAAGCTCTGCGAATGCTTTGCTAAAAATTCTCGAAGAACCGCCAGCCAAAACACTCTTCTTGCTCGTATGTAATGACGCCAACAAACTATTGACTACCATCTTGTCGAGGACTCAGCGTGTAAGTGTACCACAATTTTCGGATGAAGATATTACTTCTTATCTCATCGAGAAAGCGCATATCGAAGCTACACGAGCCAAACAAATTGCGTATTTGTCGGAGGGAAATTTGAATAAGGCCTTGGCACTCAGTAAAAATCAAGGACAAGGAAAGCACCAATGGTTTGCCAATTGGATGCGTATGGCTTACAAACCAGACGTGGCAGCCTTGGTTAAATTAGCAGACGAATTTGATGCGTTTTCGAAAGAAGACCAAAAGGGAATGATGGAATATGGGCTAAATATCTTCAGAGATTTATTGATGTGGAAAAGCGGGGCAGAAAGCTTGGTGCGCCTCGAAGGCGAAGAACTAACCTTCGTACAAAACTTTTCAAAAGCTGTGAATTTAAGAGCTTTGGAATTGATTAGTGAAGAATTTTCTCAAACGCATTACTACCTCGAAAGAAATGCCCGTGCCAAAATACTTCATCTGGATTTATCCTTACAGATTGCCAAATTATTCAAACAGAAATAAAGAAATTCTGGTGAATGATATTATTCTTCATCATTCACAACATACTAATTATATATCAGCATGCAAACAATTAAACTAGGAACGAGAGGGTCGAAATTAGCTTTGTGGCAGGCCTATTTTGTCAAAGAAACATTAGAGGCAGGTGGTTTGCCAGTCGAAATTGTGATTATAGAAACAAAAGGCGACCAGATTTTGGACCGTTCCCTATCAAAAATTGGCTCAAAAGGTGTTTTCACTGAAGAGTTAGAAGAAAAACTTCTTTCTGGTGAAATACATATCGCACAGCACTCAGCCAAAGATTTACAATCTGATTTAGGTGAAAATTTTGAGATTATCGCATTTACTGAACGTGAAAAGGTAAATGATGTATTGATTAGTTTTGATAAAAGCTTGACCTTAGAAAGCGGACAGCCCTTTGTGGTAGGTACCTCTTCCACACGCCGTGTAGCAATGCTCAAGCATTTTTACCCCCATATTACTACGGTTGATATGCGTGGTAATTTGCAAACTCGTATGGGCAAACTCGAAAGTGGTGTCTGCGATGCCTTATTATTGGCATTTGCGGGTGTGCATCGTATGGGATACGAAGAACATATTGCTCAATTGATTACCACAGATACTTTTACACCGGCCGTAGGACAAGGTTCGGTTGCGATTGAATGTGCAGTAAATTTAGATGCTGACATCAAAGAAAAAATCAGAACTTTATTGAACCACCCGAATACCGAAAAACAATTATTGGCCGAACGTGCCTTCTTGAAGCGTTTGCAAGGTGGTTGTAGCATTCCAGTGTTTGGATTGGCTCAATATGATGCCGAAACAGATACTATTTCTATGACAGGAGGTATTATTAGTTTAGATGGAAAAGAAATTATCAAGGAGGTTCTTTCAGGCACCAATCCAGAAGAAGTGGGTTTTGCCTTGGCTGAGAAAATTTTAAATTTGGGCGGTGGACGTATTTTACAAGAGATAAAAGCAAACTTATAGAGAGTTTGTCCGCAGAGTTTTAATTTACATTTTCTTCTATTTCATCGTCAACAACTAAAACTATTTATGAAACTCAATCGATTCGTATTGTTAAGTATATTATGTTTTGGGATTAGTCAGGCTACTTCTGCGCAGCTATTCAAAAAACGTAGAGACTATTTATTAACAATTAGTACTCCTTGGGGCGATATGCACGGGATTCTGTACAATTCAACACCTTTGCACAAAAAGAATTTTTTGAAGTTAGTCAACAAAAAATTTTATGATGGATTACTTTTCCACCGAGTTATCAACACTTTTATGATTCAAGGTGGAGACCCCCAGTCTAAAGAAGCAGCTCAGGGCAAGATGTTGGGCGAAGGTGACGTAGGGTATCGAGTTCCAGCCGAAATTTTACCCAATATTTTTCATAAAAAAGGAGTTATTGCCGCCGCAAGAGATAATAATCCTGAAAAGGCCTCATCTGGATGCCAATTCTATATAGTACAAGGGAAAGTTTGGGATGATAAAACATTGGCCGAACAAATGAAAAGAAGCCCTTTACGTACTTATACCAATGAACAACAGACTACCTACAAAACGGTAGGAGGGACGCCACATTTGGATGGAAACTATACAGTATTTGGACAAGTGCTAGATAACCTTTGGGTAATCGACTCGGTGGCTACTCAAAAAAGAGATAGCAACAATCGCCCTTTGAGGGACATTGTCATGAAAATTTCTTGTAAAAAAATAAAGAAGAAAAAAATTACAGCTCAATACGGTTATACCGATTGGCTGTAATGGAAAGTTTTTTAGATGAGTGATTATTTTTTATGAATCTAGCTACTGAAAATAATCACTCATACACTCAATCATTAAATATTGAGTTAGTACGCAAAATAAAATTTAATTTTGGAGCTTTCGGCATACGGCAAAAATATATCTATTGTTACTAAAAAAAACATTTAACACTCTTTGCCTTGTGCCTAAACGCATAAATTAAATTTAATCCTACACCATACTTAACGATGTCCAAATATAGCAGAGCCTACTCGTACAAGGGTTGAGCCTTCTTCGGCAGCAATCAAAAAATCGCCTGACATTCCCATCGAAATCTCTTTCCAAGAGGTATTTGGGAGTGGATAATTGACCGAGATATTATCAAAAAACACTTTCAAGCTTTTAAATTCATTTCTAATTTGCTCCTGATTGTCGGTATTGCTTGCCATACCCATCACACCAACTAAACGTATATTATGCAAATCGGCTAATTCTGGTAATTGAAGTAAAGCCAGCGCCTCTTCTTCGGAAAGTCCAAATTTGGTATCTTCTTGGGCGATATAGATTTGGAGTAGGCAGTCGATAACTCGTTCAGCTTTAATGGCTTGCTTATTGATTTCTTGTAAAAGTTTGAAAGAGTCTACCGAATGAATCAGACTTACAAAAGGAGCTATATATTTTACTTTATTAGATTGCAAATGCCCTATCAAATGCCATTCGATATCTTTGGGAAGTACCTCCCATTTGGAGACCATTTCTTGGACTTTGTTTTCTCCAAATACTTTACAACCAGCTTGATAAGCTTGTTCGAGGTCACTAACTGGTTTGGTCTTTGTCACTGCAATCAATTGCGCTTGAGTGCCCTGAAGGAGTGTATTGATCGTAGCTATATTTTGAGCAATAGTCATCTTGAAAAGGATTGTTTTGTAATAGGATACAAAGATAAGGCACATAAATCGTAAAATAGGATTACTTTTTGGTATTACCTTCCAAGTTCTTTTAGTTTTTGCAGTAATATCTTAGCTTTGTAAAATTAAAGATGCTCATATAACGTTTTTTTTATACTTTTAAGAGCTTTTGTACTGGCTCATTAAAGACTATCAAACTCATAAATATTAAAAACAATGGAGTATAATCCAAATCGACAAAGTGAACAAAAACTAAAAGTAGCCGTTGCCGTACTCGCCATACTTACTGTTGCTTTAGGGTATTTGTATATGCGTGAGAGGCAACATAAC
The DNA here is from genome assembly GCF_049240685.1 of Flectobacillus sp. Taxonomy (NCBI): domain Bacteria; kingdom Pseudomonadati; phylum Bacteroidota; class Cytophagia; order Cytophagales; family Flectobacillaceae; genus Flectobacillus; species Flectobacillus sp. The sequence goes on along the minus strand of NZ_JBMLSD010000464.1, from coordinate 10,872 downwards.
AAAGATATTGAAGATTTGAAATTAGAGCATGCAGAGGAGTTGTTAACAGCCAACACAAAGCTTGACTCGATTGCGAATCAGCTCAATATGAAAATTGCGGAGATACAACGTTTAGGAGGAGATGTAAAAGAATTGGAGCGCGCCAAAAAACAATTAGAAGAAGACAAGCTTGCTCTTCAGAAATTGGATAAAGGCTTTTCGATGAAGCAATACGAAGTAAAGATTAAAAAGTACGAGGCTCTGTTGGGCCAAAAAGAGCAAGAAATTACTCGTTTGCGTAGAGAAAATGGTATCCTAGTGGCTCAGAACGACTCTTTGAGTCGCGAGGCTGAGCTCTTGAGAGAGGGTATTAATTCTGCTCAAAAAGCACTCTTTGATTCTGCTAATAATTTTACGGCACGCCAGCGAGAGATGGAAGCTCGTAATAAAGAATTGTCCGATAAAGTGACTCAAGCAGCCGCTCTTAGAGCCGAAAATATCAATGTTTATGCCATTTCGAGTAAAGGTAAAGAAAGCGATGGCGGGGTTTATAAGTCAAAGAAGGTAGATAAAATTAGAATTACCTTCTATTTGCAAGAAAACCCTTTGACCAATAAAGAAGCCAAAATAATTTACCTTCGAATTATTGACCCAACTGGTATTACAGTGGCTGATATGGCTACGGGCTCAGGTAATTTTAGTTATCATGGGCGTGAGTTGACCTACACAGCCAAACAGCGTGTAATTTATGACGATTCGCATCAGTCGGTGGAGTTTGTATACAGTCGAGGACAGGCCTATAAGGAGGGAAAGCATACCATTGAATTGTACTCTGAGGGATTCAAAATAGGAGAAGGAGTTTTTGAAGTGAAGTAAGATTTCGTTGAGATTAATATAATAAGCGGTAGAAGATAGGTTTTAGAAGGTAAATTGCCTGATATCTATTTTCTACCGCTTATTGTTTTAGATTATATTAGCTTGATTATCAAAACTTTCTTATGAAAGTTTTGATAATTGTTTCAAAATAATTACCTTTGCAGTCCTTTTAAAAAACAGTTTATCAAATATATCATTTTTATGGAATTACGTAATTATGAAACGGTGTTCATCTTAACTCCCGTTTTGTCAGAACAGCAGACAAAGGACGCCGTTGAAAAATTCAAAAAAGTTTTGACCGATAACGGTGCTGAAATCGTTAACGAAGAAGCATGGGGAATTCGTAAGCTGGCGTACCCTATTCAGAACAAAAACACTGGATTTTACCAAATTTTTGAATTCACTGCAGCGCCAACAATCGTTGCTAAATTGGAACTCGAATACAAGCGTGATGAGAAAGTAATTCGTTACTTGACAACAGTACTTGACAAACATGCGATTGAATACAACGAGCGCAAGAGAAAAGGTTTAGTAGGTAAAAAACAAGAAGCGAAAGCTGAATAAGCTGTTGAATTGAAATGTTTTAACATTTCTAAAAAACGCGATTCACAACTTAAACTTAAGAAATCATGACTTTAGTAAACGAACCAGTTGACAAAAGCGTAGTACGCAAAAAATATTGCCGTTTCAAAAAATCAGGCATCAAATATATCGACTACAAAAATCCAGACTTCTTATTGAAGTTGGTTAACGAACAAGGAAAAATTCTTCCTCGTCGTATTACAGGTACTTCTTTGAAATACCAAAGAAAAGTAGCTCAAGCTGTTAAACGTGCTCGTCACTTGGCTTTAATGCCATTCGTAGCAGACGGTTTGAAATAGAAATTGTCGCGTTGTCGATACGCAAAAAATTAGAGTTAGAAGTTTAGGATTGCCCTTGCAATCATTGACTAAAAATCTTTTACAAAAATGGAAATCATCTTAAAGACTGACATCGCAGGTCTTGGCTATAAAAACGACGTTGTTACGGTAAAGCCTGGTTATGGCCGTAACTATCTCATTCCGCAAGGTTTCGCAGTAATGGCTACGCCATCAAACAAGAAAATCCTTGCTGAGAACATTAAGCAAATCGCTCACAAACTTGAGAAAATCAAGTTGGATGCTCAGACTTTGTCTGACTCTATCGGAGACTTAACCCTTGATATCGCTGCTAAGGTTGGTGAAAGTGGTAAAATCTTCGGTCGTGTGACTAGCCTTCAAATTTCTGAAGCTTTGAAAGAAAAAGGCTTCGAAGTTGACCGCAAGAAAATTTCTTTGGATACAGAAGTTAAGTTTGTTGGCGAATACGTTGCAACTCTTGACCTTCACAAAGATGTTAAGCATAAAGTGAAATTTACAGTAGTTGCTGACTAATTTATTTCGATGCAAACTACTTGAATTTTGTAGAAAAATAAGAAAAGCATCCCAATACTGGGATGCTTTTCTTATTTTTGTTGGATTATTCTAAAACACTGGTTTGTTGTACATTGTCTATTCATTCTCAAAATGAAAATCAAATTTATAGGTTCATCAAGCAACTAAATCAACTTAAATGCCGTCTAAGTAAAGTGGGTTGGCAAATTATCTGTTTTCTTGATGAGTTTTGAAAAATACTAACAAACGTTCGACTCAAACCCTCCATTATTTAATCTAAAGTGGATATGCTTAAAAAGTTACCTTTACTTCTATGTATGTGGTTTATTAGCCATTGTGTAGTAAGTCAAATTACCATTACCTCTCCCGTATTTCGTCAAGTATTTCAAAGAGATTTGTCAAATAAGGCAGTAGTGACGATTGTGGGAAGTTATTCTCAGCCTGTAGATGAACTTCAAGTGAAATTTACCCCTGTAAAAACAGGGCAAGGTACCCTTCTTGATTGGACTGCATTTAAGACGAATCCAAGAGGAGGTCTATTCAAAGGTTCAGTAACGGTTACAGGAGGCTGGTATACCATGGAAGTAAGAGGCTTACTTCGTGGTGCTGTAGTGGGTAATGTTAGCCGTATCGAACGCGTTGGTGTAGGTGAGGTGTTTGTGATTGCTGGGCAATCAAATGCTGGAGGTAGTGGGCTTCGCTCTTCAAATGAGACGGCTGCATCAGACGACCGTGTAAACTGTGCTAACTTTATTAATGACCCAGGTTTTGGAACTAGTAATTCATATATCAGAAACTTTGACCCCAAAAATAAAAGCTATGTAGCTACCTCTACTGATGCTTTTTCTATTATTGAGTTTTCTCAACTTGCCAAAGACGTTACCATTGGCCCACTTGGTATTGGCCCTTATTATTGGGGAAAGGTAGGCGATGCGCTGGCTAGCAAATTGAATGTGCCTATTATGTTTTTTAATGTGGCATGGGGAGGTGCCTCTGTAAGGGTATGGAGAGAAAGTGCCGAAAATCCAACTATTGGAACGCCAAGCGATTTTCAGTTTGGGGATGGTACCGTCAATCGTTATCTCCCTGGTTATCCTTATGCAAACCTTAAGGCTGTTCTTGGATATTATGGTATCAATATGGGAATTCGTGCTATTCTTTGGATGGAAGGTGAAACCCAAAATTTGTTGAACTTGGCTACAGAACAACAAAATGCTTCTTTACCTGCCTCTCAGCAAAAACCTCTTCCTGTGACTGAAGCCAATTATTTGGACAATTTGAAGAGATTAATTACCAAAACTAGACAGGATTTGGGTAATGACAATCTTACTTGGGTAGTCGCTCGAGCATCGTATTCTGGCGTATTGAACTGCGGAACACCAGGTGCTATACCTCCTAAGCCTTCTCCTGTAATTGTGCGTGCTCAAAACTTGGCAATAGCCGACCAGTCTTTTGCCCCTATTTATCCTGGCCCTTTTACTGATAATATTCAGGTAGATAAAATTGGAGATAGAGATCAATGTGTTCACTTTACTGGAACAGGATTGGATGATGCTGCAAATGCTTGGATTAACTCTTTGACGAGCCCTGTGAGTAGCACAGATCCTAGAAGCTTTTTCGACTTGAATACGCCAATCATGGCCGATACAATCCCAGGCGTAAACCTTTCTTGTATCTCAAATCAAAGATTGAGTTTGAGTCTACCAGCTGGATATTCCGCTTATCAATGGGTGAATAGCAGTTATGAAGTGATTGGTACGACAAAGGACGTAACTGTAGGAACTGGAACGTATTTTGCCAAAATAACCAAACCAAATGGTAATATCATTCAAATCCCCTCATTTAATGTGACGGCGAATACGCCTCCAGCAGCACCAACTGTGACTGCCAATGCAAATTTGAATTATTGTGAAGGAACAACGGTTGGGCTTACCGCTTCGGATGGTGCTCTGTATGAGTGGTTAGATAATTCAGGTTCTGTGATTGCTAGAACAAAAACCTTGAATATTGGCGTAAATGGTACATACTTCGCTCGAATAGTAGATCAAAATGCTTGTTTGTCGCCACTTTCAACAGGGGTAACTTTAGTATCTAAGCCAAGACCCGTCCAGCCTACAATCGCTTTGAAAAGCTCTACGGAGTTTTGTGATGGACAAAGTGCCAAGTTAAGCTCATCGAGCGTTGGTGCAGTAGGATATTTGTGGAGTAATGGACAGGCTACGCAAGATGTTGATATAAAAGTGGCAGGAAGCTTTACAGTACGCACTATTGGCGCAAATGGATGTTTTTCGGCACCATCAGTTGCTGTACCAACATTGGTCAATCCTTTACCTACAAGTCCTGTAATTAGGGCTACCTCGGATACCGTATTTTGTGAAGGCTCAAAAACACGAATTACACTGAGTCCTGCTAATTCGAATTATGTGGCTTTCAACTGGGACAGAAATACTGTTTTGAGTGGCGAAAATGCCTCAGCCATTGATGTCTCTACAACTGCCTTAGTGAGAGGTTATGTGGTAGATGCTAAAGGCTGTTATTCAAAGCCTTCCAATTCGATTTGGGCGGTCAGAAAACCTAAGCCTGTTGCACCTACCATCTTTAGAGTAGGACCATATTTGTTAGCTGCTCGCTCAAGCCAGCCAGTAGATGAATACACGTGGTCGTTGAGTGGTCAGGTGTTAGCAACTAAGGATACGTTAATCAGAGCAAATACGGAAGGTGTTTATACTTTACAATCAAGAAGAAAGTATACGGTACTTTCTTCTTCAACTCCCTTGGTATGTGCCTCACCAGAAACTTCTGTTGTGACTTATTTCGATACAAAATCTAATGCTACTTTAGAAGCTACCGAGTTTAAATTCCCTGAGGACAAAGGAGTTAGTGTTTATCCCAATCCAACAAATGGTGTGTTTACCGTAGATAGTAAATACAATTTGGAAGATGCAGTGATAAAAATTTTTAATATGGAAGGGGTTGAACTCTATTCATCAGATAGAATACCAAACTTTAATGGGCCTTTTACATTAGATGCTAATAACTTGGTGAGTAATTCTAATCGACTTTACCTAGCTATGGGAACATATCTATTGAGAATTGAGGCTAAAAATTTCCGATCAACAAAACAACTGATTATTACTCGATAGACAAAGTAATCGTTTAGAATAACATTACAATATTGGCTTTAGGCTGTAGGCCGTAGGCAAGCACAGGTTTTTATGATTTCATAATAAACGGCTGTTTTCTTTGGCTTTCGGCTTTCAGCTTTTGGCATTCGGCAAGCAAGGGTTTTTATGATTTCATAATAAACGGCTGTTTTGTTCAGCTTTCGGCTTTTGGCTTTCAGCTTTTGGCATTAGGCAAAAATATATCTATGGAAATAAAAAGGAATTTAACACTCTTTGCCTAGTGCCTGTTGCCTAGTGCCTGTAATCTTGTACCTGTAATCTAGTGCCTAAAAAAAA
>NZ_JBMLSD010000464.1:0-5044 GCF_049240685.1 Flectobacillus sp. | reverse complement strand
TGCCTGTTGCCTAGTGCCTGTAATCTTGTACCTGTAATCTAGTGCCTAAAAAAAACTTAAAACTAATTTTGCCTACTTACCTTGATTATGAGTTTTAATTAGTTTTTAAGAAAATAATAACATTCCACTAAGCATCACTTTGAAGAAAAGATACTTCTCTTTAAAGTGATGTTTTGCTATAATTGGTACAACCAGTTACTAAGTTTTGCTATAAATTTGAGACTAATCAATGTTTGGTTAAATTTCTGTATTTCAGATAGTTGTATGATTTTTTAGAGTTATGTAAATCTTGGATATATACAAGTATGGATAAATTAATCAGAAATAAGATATTTCTTTGCAACATTTTTAAGTAGTACTGTCGTTAAGTTAAATAGCTTAACAAAGAGAAAATAGATTTCGAGAAAGCCTCTGTAGAGTTTGGAAGGAATATAACTGTAATTAGATTTATGTTTTTCTTAAAAAAAGTATTTTGTATCTCAATAATGCTATTGGGATTTGTGAGTATCAGCTTAGGGCAATTTTCTATAACCTTCCCACTTAATCGTGCGGTATTTCAGCGTAATAATGCAGGAATTGCAACAATTACGGTTACAGGTATTTATCAGCAACAAGTTGATAGAATCGAAGCAAGATTAATTGCAATTAACGCAGGACAAGGAAACCCTGGAGAATGGAGTGATTGGAAGACTTTGAAGGATTTTCCTACCAATGGGAATTTTTCTAGTTCAATGACCATAAATCAGGGCTGGTATAGACTAGAAATAAGAGGAATACTCAATAATGCGGTAGTTGGGAATATTGCTACTGTAGAACGATTTGGTGTTGGCGAGGTATTTGTTATAGCAGGGCAGTCAAATGCCGAAGGTCTTTTTAACATGGGTCAACAAGGCGCTCAGGACGACCGCGTAAACACATTTGGTACTCCCAACGATCAAACTAATGGAGGTACTAGCTACGCTACCCTAAGCCCTTTTACCCAATTATCATCAGATACCTACTTAGCACCTCGTGGAAAAGGAGCTTATTGTTGGGGAAAATTAGGAGATTTGTTGGCTGCTAAGCTCAATGTCCCTATCCTTTTTCTAAATGCAGGATTTAATGGTACTTCTATCGATTCTTGGTTTGTCACTTCTATTGGTGGCAGCGCTTACAATATTTATCTAGGAGGATACTATCCCAACCGATTGCCGTATAGTGCCTTAGAGTCGGTGTTACAATATTTTGTTCCATTGTTGGGAGCTAGGTCTATCTTGTGGTGTCAAGGTGAAACAGATAATGTCCCGTTCAAAACCTCTCAATTTGATTACACCGCCAAACTTCAAGTGATTATTTCAAAAACAAGAGAACAACTTGGAAAAAATATAGCTTGGGTTATTTCTCAAACATCGGCTAGTGTTGCCGCCAACAACTGTTCTTCGTCAACTGTATCCGAATCATGGGAGCCTGTACTGGCAGCACAGCGAGCAGTGGCAAGTACAATGACCAACGCTTTTTTAGGCCCATATACTGATAATATTCAAAACCCAGGTCGTTCGGATTGTTTACACTTTCATGGCGATGGCTTGGTGCAGTTAGGACAAGCTTGGAATAATTCTCTTAACGATAGCTTTTTTCAGAATTCAGAACCGCAATTGCCAACCCTACAGCCTCAATTGACTTTTGCCTGTGGTAATAATACTTTAGATGTAACAATGCCATCAGGATACAGCCAATACCAATGGTCGAGTAGTGTCAACTTCGAAAGTGCTATTTTTTCTACTCAGCAAAAAGTGACTCTCTCTAATGGTACGTATTATGCTCGAGCATTTGATAGTCGTGGCAATGTGACTCAGTTTTCACCTATCTTAGTGAGAACTACGAGTCCTCAGACGGTCACTACCAATCCTTCTGGTACGGTTGGGGTATGTCAAAATGATGGTTTAACAATTTCGGCCTCGAATGGAGTTGTATTTCGTTGGAGTAACGGAGCTACAGGGCAAAGTACTCTCATAAATAGTGCAGGAACTTTCACAGTGAGTGCCTTAGACAATAGCGGTTGCTTAACGCAGTCAGCACCGGTGACTACTTTTATCAAAGCATCGCCAGCACAGCCAACCATTAGTGCCAATAGTGCTTTAGAGTTTTGTGCGGATTCGCAAGTAACGTTGACTTCCTCTGGTCAAAACCTTTCATATCGTTGGTCTACAGGGGCTACTTCTGCAGCGATTTCTGTCAATCAATCGGGCTCTTATACTGTTCAAACAATTAATTCGGAAGGGTGTTCATCCTTTGCGTCCAATGCGGTTGTAGTAAAAGTAAATCCATTACCAGCAACACCTAATATAGTTCCTAATGGCCCAACCACTTTTTGCTCTGATACAAGTGTAGATTTGATTTCATCTAATATTGGAGCTGTTAGCTACAAATGGAATACAGGCACAACCACACGAACACTTAACGTGCGCCAAAGTGGAAATTATACTGTTCAAACGATTGATTCGAAGGGCTGTGTTTCCTTAAGCTCTTCACCCTTGACTATTAAGGTTAATCAAATTCCGGCTACTCCAGCGGTATCTTGGAGCAAGGATACCGTATTTTGTGATGGAGATAATACGGTTTTACAGATGGCTCTTGCAAATGGAAACTACCCTACTTGGGTTGCTGTTCAAGATGGAAAAACTAACCAATATCTTGTTCAAAACCTCAATGTTACTATATCTGGAGCATTTAGAGCTTTTCAAACTGATAACAATAATTGTAATTCGGCGCCTTCTGCTGTGATAAATGTAGCTGTAAAACCTACTCCTGCAAAAGTATCAGTTGATGAAATTGTGCGTTATAGCCCCTATTCAATAGGCGTTGCTAATCCTCAAACAGAACAATATATTTGGACTTGGAATGGTACGCAATTGGAGGGTTCGACAAGCCAGATAAAGTTGAGCGACTCTGGCGATATTCAAGTTACTGCGAAAAAATTGTATTCGACCCAAAGCTATGGGACAAAATTCTGTCTTTCGCCAATTTCTGATAGAAAGAATATTCAATTATATGAGGATGGTGGTTTTGCGGTGTATCCCAACCCAAGCAATGGCGCATTTACATTAGATACCCGTTACCCTTGGGCAAACCTCAAAGTAGAGGTGTACACTAACCGTGGTTCGCTGGTATATGCCTCTGATATAGCTACTTTCGAAACAAAGAAAGACATCAACCTAACCCAGTTGCCAGATGGCCCCTATCTGATAAGAATCAGAAATGAGAACTTTACGGCAACCAAGCATGTGCAAATTAATCGTTAGTTATAGTCAGGATTGGAGAGGAAGTATTTTTACTATAGTGTTTAAAATCAGTTATCTCGAATTTTAAGAGTAGAAATACCATCTCATGTTTTTATCAAAAAAGCGGTCGGAAATCATTTTTCGACCGCTTTTTTGATAAAACAATATTAAAGATTAAGTAGTCGGAAAGATTAAATTAAGCGTATAACGGAGGCAAAATTTGACTAAAACCTTTTGATTATGAAAATCTTCAAATAACTGAAATACTGTTAACTAATAACCTTTTCCTATTTACTAGGTTTAAGATACAATTATGGCGTTGTGTCTCTATAAGTAAAATTCTGAAGCGAAATAATCCTCAATTTTAATGTAAGAATTATTAAAACACCCATCTGACAGATATCCTCTGTCCATCAAAAGCGATTTGGTTGAGAAGCTTGTTATGCTTTAAACCATGTTTATGATGCACTAAATACATCATACCATCAAATAAAAACAAGAATCCACCTTGTAGAATCAGTGATTGTCCATATCCCCTTAGCATTTCAGATGAGCTAGAGCTCGTAGAGCTTTTATTCAGTAAATAGGCTCCAGTACCCATATAAACCAAATCAAGACCCGTGTTAATCAGAAATAGCTTCTCAATTTTTTTTTGTGAAATCCTATTTGCTTCCCAATTGTCAGGCAAGTGTTGACGTTGTTTGTTTGCCTGTAAAGTACTAAAAGCTACCAAACCTCCATTTACGATATTCCAATAAATATTCATTTGATGAAAATGCTTGGTGCTGCCCTGAGTTTGGCCAGTAGCTATCCCGCTTCCGATAAAATTCGCCGCAGCCCATCCTCCCAATACTTTCATGCCGTCTTGGTTAATCTGAATCTGCTCCTTGTAAAACAAATTAGGGTCTGTTGTTTGGGCAAAACAACCAGACCCTAATAAGATACCCACTAATATCGTAAGATTTTTTAGCATAAGTAAAAGATATGAATGTGAATGAATAGTAGTTGATTTTTTACAAGTACCATCCATTACATCTAAACTAAGCTAGTGATGCTAATGTTTCTTTTACATTGGCAAAATTTGGTACATCTCCAGCACTTTCTAATACTTCAGCATATTGAATTGTACCTTCTGCATCAATTACAAAAGCAGAACGTTTTGAAACGCCTTTGGTACCGAAGGCAAATGTATCATAAATACTTTCGTAGGCTGAAGATACCTCTTTGTTGAAGTCAGAAAGTAAATGGAACGGCAGACTTTGTTCTTCTTTGAATTTACCTAAAGTAAATAGTGAGTCAACCGAAACTGCCAAAATCTCTGCATTGAGACTTGCATAAGTAGCGATATTATCTCGCATTTCGCACAATTCTGTTGTACAAACACTAGTAAATGCAAATGGGAAAAACAATAATACTACGTTTTTGCCTTGAAAGTCTGCTAATGAAACTTCTGCTTTTTCTGTATTGTAAAGTGTAAATGCAGGAGCTTTGTCGCCTTTTTGTAATGCCATTTTGAAAATTGTTTTAACGGTGAAATCAAGAGAACTTGACTTTATAAAATAACTAAGTGATTGCAAAAAAGTTTTATCAAAAGTAATTACTCAAAATTAAATTTAAGTGCTTGGCTTTAGGGTATAAGCCGTAGGCCCTAGGCAAAAGGTCTTTATCATTTCATAAAAAACGCCTTTTTTTTGCTTACAGCTTGATGCCTATTGCCTGAAAAATTAAATTTAAGATTGTGCTTTAAGCTTTCAGGTATCGGCTTTCGGCGGTGGGCTATGGGA
>NZ_JBMLSD010000463.1:0-1750 GCF_049240685.1 Flectobacillus sp. | reverse complement strand
TCAGAATTTATTCAGAATCTAATTCTAATTTTGAATATGAAAATTCTCATCATAGAAGACGAAAAAGAATTGGCTTATGCTATGGGCGCCTATCTTGCAGACGAAAATTATCTGTGTGAATTGGCGTTTACCTTGGAAGATGCCCGTCAAAAACTGGCATGTCATACCTATGATTGTGTTTTATTAGATTTAATGCTTCCCGATGGCAGTGGATTGGATTTGTTGGCAACCATGAATCAGCAACAGCGAACAGAGGGAGTAATCATACTTTCGGCCAAAAACTCGGTTGAGGACAAAGTGAAAGGGTTGCAGTTAGGAGCGGATGATTATCTCCCAAAACCTTTCCACCAATCCGAGTTGCTGGCCAGAATTTACTCAGTGATTCGAAGAAAGAATTTTAATAATCTGAATACCGTCCAGTTTGAGGAAATAGAAATAAATCTTTTGTCAAAAAACGTAAAAGTTAATGACCAAGAAATCAATCTGACTCGCAAGGAATTTGATCTATTAATGTTTTTTATCAGTAATAAAAATAAGGTTATCTCCAAAAGTGCCCTAGCTGAATATCTTTCGGGCGATATTGCCGATATGTTTGATAATCATGATTTTGTGTATGCACATATCAAAAATTTGAAGAAAAAACTACTTGAAGTTGGCGGAAATAATTACTTGAAAACACTCTATGGTGTAGGTTACAAATGGGAAAAATGACCAAACTCCTCGATAAGCCCCTAAAGGCATTTACGATTTATGCTTTTGTGATTCTGAGCTTGAGCATCCCTGCCTATTATTGGGTGGTCGAAACAGTTTGGCAAAAAGAACTCGACGAACACAATCTGATTATCAAAGAACGTATCGTTTCGCAATTGCAAAATTTGTCGCTCAATCAGGCACAATTTGATAGCGTGATGCACATCTGGAACGTACTACAATCAGGTACAAGGATTTTTCCTGTAAAAAAAGTAGGTTATTCTGCTGATAGTACCTATCTGGTCATGCGGGAAAACAAACTTAAAACGCATACCGAAATAGATCGCTTCAGGGGATTAGCAAGTTATGTTCGATTTAAAGGTAATACCTACAGACTTTGGATTGAAACTAATGTAGAGGAGGCCGACGAAATCGTATATATCATTTCGGTGGTATCGTTATTCTTTTTTGTACTACTAGCTTTAGGGTTCATTTTCTTGAATAGAACTATCGCCCAAAAAGCTTGGCGTCCCTTTGAAAAAACCTTAGGACAACTCAAAAGCTTTGAGCTATCATCAACCGAGACAATAGACTTTGAGAAAACCGAAATCCAAGAGTTTGAAGACCTTCATAATACCCTTCAAAAGATGCTCTATGCGGCAATTAGTGCTTATAAACAGCAAAAAACGTTTATCGAAAATGCCTCGCATGAGTTGCAAACACCTTTAGCAATATTAAGATCAAAAGTAGATTTGTTTTATCAATTACCAGAACTCAATGAGGCTCAATTGCAGGTGCTTGAGGGTATCGAAAAGCCACTTGCTAGAGTTTCTCGCATTAACAAAAACCTTTTGCTCTTGGCAAAAATTGAAAATCACCAATTCGAAAAAGTAGAAATACTCGACGTTGGAAGTATGATAAATGATATTTTGGAGCTTTTACAAGATTATGCCGAAAGCAAAAACTTAGCAATTCAGGTAAGATTGAAAGCTCGTCCAGATATTAAAGGCAATAGGTTTTTGATAGAAACTCTTTTGTATAATTTGTTGACCAATGCCAT
>NZ_JBMLSD010000462.1:0-8643 GCF_049240685.1 Flectobacillus sp. | reverse complement strand
CTTCAATTTTGTCCAGTAATCAGATATTGGTTATTTGAAGATTTTCATAATCAAAAGGCCATAGTCAAATTTTACCTCAGATTTACTATTAATTTCATCTTCCCTACTACTTAAATAGCTTTTTCTCGAAAATTATACCAACTTAAATATGCAGGCCCAATTTAAGTTTATTGGCAATCGGCTATAAGCCGACTGAATATAAGTTTTATGAAGAAATTTCACAGGCGATTGGCCCAATGCCTACGGGTTACAGCCCAAAAAGAAGCCTAGCAGTAAAAGATTGAATGTTATGAAGATTAGATTGAACTTAGAACTGAAAAAGGCACTTTACTATTGAGAGTTTATTCTGTATTTTAGTGTTATAAATAGACCGAAGATATTGAACAAAAGTTAAAAACTGTTAAACCAATACAGTTCTACAAGGTCTAATCCTTTAAATTATATAAGTTTGCGTATTCAATCCGTTGAAATTTCAAATTAAATATTATACCATGCGATTAGCATTTCGATATATTACCATATTAATACTCTTCTTAACGGCATTTTCTGTTAAGACTTTTGCTCAGGGGCAGGACAAGAGTGTTATTTTTTCGGGAAGGGTTGTGGCCGACCGTAGTTCCGAATTTTTGCCAAGCGCATACGTATTTAACCCAAATTCTGGTAGAGGTACCTTGACTGATAACCTGGGGAATTTTGCTTTGTATGTATATCCAGGCGATACAATCCAATTTACTTATGTTGGGTATAAAAAGCGTTATTATGTAATCCCGCGCGAGGTAGAACAAACGCATCAAGCCTTTGTGAGAATGGCCGAAGAAACACGAATGTTGGCAGAGGTAAGGGTATATCCATATAGCACCGAAGAAGATTTCAAAAAAGCATTTTTAGAAATGCAATTAGATAATCAAGCAGGCAGAAAAGCTCTTGCTAAAAACCTAGAACAGTCCAAATTGAACGTTTTGGCATTAAAAGCAGGTTTGAGTGGAGCAGGTAACTTTAGAAATTTCTCAGACCAAATGATTTATGGAATGGCCAATCGTAATTTTTTTACTAGCCCACTGATGTCTTTGACCAATCCTTTTGCATGGGCACAGTTTATTCAGTCAATCAAAAGAGGTGATTTGAAAAAAGATGACTACAAAAAGGCCTATGAAGATGCTCCTAGCGAAGGTGTAAGTCGTCAGAAAATCTTGAAAGAAATCAAGTCTGGTGGTGGTGGACAGTAATTTTAAGGCAGTTGGCTGTTGCTCAGAAGTTATTCCAAAATTGGAGATTGCTGACTATTGCCTGAGTGATTATTATAGCAATTGTAGGCGAGCCGTACAGATACGAAGTATTGCATTTAGGATATAGTACCAAAAAAGGCGTTCGAAATTAGTTTTTCGAGCGCCTTTTTTGATAACCCATCATTAGCTATGACTTGGCTTTAGGGGCTGTTTAGAATTGGAACACCCTCTGTTTTTTTACAAGTGTAAGCCCTTCTTACAAAAACTTCACCTCGATTCTTCTATTTAGTTTTCGGTTTTCATCCGAAGAGTTGGGCACAACAGGTTGGGTTTTACCATATCCCACTGCTTTGATTTTACTCATTGGAATGCCTTTGTTGACAAGATAAGTCATGACTTCTTTAGCTCTTTTTTGAGATAATACTAAGTTATCAGCATCCTTGCCAATATCATCGGTATGACCTGATATTTCAACGGTTAGACTAGGATTATTTTTCAGAAGTAGGCATAACTTATCCAGTTCAATCGCAGATTGAGGCTCTAAGTCCCATTTCCCAGATGCAAAAAAGATATTATTCAAAATCTCTTTCGCATCTTTTTGAATAGGCTCGAGACTAATATCCAAAGTTTTATCCAAGGCTTGGTTTTGTTTAAAATCAAAGTGAAGGCTTTTAAAAAAATATCCTTTTTTATTGACAAACAAAGCATATTCCCCTGAAGTATTGAGTACCGAAATATATTGACCCGTTTGAGCATCGGACACAAACTTGCCCACTTGCTGTGAGGAATTAAGAGCAACTAGTTCCAACTCTGCCGAAAGTTTTTGCTTAGTTTGAGCATCCGTTACAATACCTTTCAAAAAGGTAGTAGGCTGAATTTTGGCTTGTAGCGAGCCAGGTAGAGTAATTTCAACGAGTTTAGCCTTTTTATATCTTTCCCCCGTATCCTGCTCTAGCGAATAGTAGCCTTTTTGTCCATCTGCTGTGATAAATAATGCCACTTGGTCGTCCTGAGTATTGATAGGATAACCTAAATTTTGCGGTACAGACCAATCATTTCCTTGTTTTTGTGACATAAATAAATCGAGGCCTCCCATTCCAGCCAGACCTTCAGAACTAAAAAAAAGAGTTTGTCCATTGGCATGAATAAAGGGAGATAGGTCGTCTTCGGCGGTGTTGATATTTTTACCTAAATTTTGTGCTTTTTTCCACTGACCAGTCGAATCCTGCGTACTTACCCAAATATCTCTTTTTCCGATGCTTCCTCGGCGGTCGGAAACAAAATAGAGCGTACGTCCATCAGCAGACAGAGAGGGCTGAGAATCCCATTCTCCCGAATTGATAGCCTGCCCCATATTGACGGGTTTGGTCCAGTCATTGCCTTCACGATAGCTAATAAACAAATCGCAGCTTCCGATACTATTGCGACCACCGCAAGAGGTAAATACCAAGGTACGACCATCAGCCGAAATACTGGCAGTCCCCTCATTTTGAGAAGTATTAATTTGCTCGGAAATACCTTTTGCCTGCTGCCATTGATTATCTTTCCATTGAGCAACATAAAGGTTTTCGTCTCGATTACTGTGATTTTGGGCTGTAAAGATTAGGGTTTCACGGTCGGCAGTTAAAGTTGGGAAGTACTGTGTGTCAAAAGCATTAACACTATTCGGTAAGAAATTGGGCTTGATATCCAAAGGTTGTTCTACCGCTTTTATGGCAAACTCTGCATTGGTAATGCTTCGCTTGATTTTTTGAATCGTTAAATTATTGGCTGGAGGAATACGAGGTAACAACAATTCCAAATAGGCTTTGGCCTTGGTATAATCACCTTTTCGCATATACAAGGCACCCAAAAACTGCAAGGCATTACTAGATGTACTAGCCTCAGGCTTAACATTATAACTTTTCTCATAATTCAGAATAGCATTTCCGAATTGGCGGTTTTGCTCGTACAAACGACCAAGCTGATAATACGCTTCTGCAAAAAGGTGGTCTCGTTCGATGGCTTCTTCAAATTGCTGGAAAGCTTCGTCTATTTTTCTTTCTTGCAAAGCTTGAAGACCATCCTGATAAGCGTTTATCGCCTTTTTGTTAGTTGTAGACAAATTTTGCTGAGCAACCACTTCGCTCAGTTTGAAGCATAAAAAGCAACATAAGAGTGCCCAAAATCTAAAAGTATGCATAGTCTTTTTACAAAATAGGATAAGACAAAAATCAAAAAGCCTGTCAGATAATGCATCCAACAGGCTTTGGTTTTATGCCTTACGGAATGTTCATAAATTTATGAACTTGTAACGAAATTCTCCACTTTGGATTGTCTTTTATGTACTCAATAATCAAAGGAAGAATTGTTTCTGACTTGCTCCATTCAGGTTGAAGAAATAGCATGCAGTCGGGCGACATCTTTGCGGCGTACCCTTCGGCCCACTCAAAGTCGCTAGGATGATAAATAACAACCTTTAGTTCATGAGCTTTATCATATATGTCGGGGTTGGGTGCTTTGAATTTTTTGGGAGAAAAACAAATCCAGTCCCAATGCCCTGTTACTACCTCACAAACACCCGATGTTTCGATATTGGTTTGGATACCTGCTTGGTGCAAAGCATCTGTAAGCTCATCGAGCTGATGCATCAGGGGCTCTCCACCCGTAATCACTGCCAATTTACCAGGGTGTTTGGCGGCCTCTTCCACAATTTGATCAATAGTCAACTTCGGATGTGCATTCACATCCCATGATTCTTTGACATCGCACCAATGGCAACCTACATCGCAGCCCCCCAAGCGGATAAAATAAGCTGCTTTACCTTGGTAAAACCCTTCTCCCTGTAGCGTATAAAAAGCTTCCATTACAGGCAGTGAGGTTGTTTTTATAGTTTCTTCTATAGTTGTCATATTTTATAATCTCAGTAGTTTATTTTTAGTTTTTATTGTAATAGGGTCGAACTACCACACTTGTTATTCTACTATATCGCCAATCATTGCTTGAAGAATCCCCAATTGACTAGAACCAACATGACAATATTTGTGATAATTACCTTTAGCATAATTGACAATAGCAGGCACAAATCGCTTTATTCGAGGCATAAATGGCAATTTCGTTCGTAAATTGTAATGTTCGAAAGCTCTGGTTAATGGACCTAAATCTTCAATTTTGTAAGAAGTATTTTCAAGAATATAGTCGATAATCTTTTTATAAAAGATAGATTTAGCTAAGAATGGTTCAATTTTCTGAGTTTTTGGTCGTGTAAAACGACTTTTGAGGGTGACTCTTTCCTGCTGGACAAACTCGCTATCTTTGGCTCCTACCTGCTGCGCAGGGTGCTGGCGATACCATATCAAATCTTCATTTATAAAATCTATAGAATTAGTAATTGATGCATACATGGCTATCCAACCATCGTGGATAAAATCGTTATCAATTTGTGTTGGGAAAGGGATAATCTCAGGCACAATGGTTCTTCTAAAACACATCGTACATCCTGTCACTCTACTTCCAGCCATGAGTATTTCGGTAGAATATCCATTTCGCCATCGCTGCAATTCGTGTTCATTCAGATTGACCGTCTCCCACATTTTTTTATGGAGAGAATTCAAGTTTTCGTCCACTAATAAGGCATTCGAAAAAAGGACATTGGTATTTGGATGCTCCTGCATGTACCTACTCATAATTTCTAGCTTGGTAGGCACCCAAAAATCATCTTGGTCCGAGAACATAATCAAGTCGCCTGTACAAAGTGACACGGCTCTCTCAAAATTTTTGACCGTACGCAAGGCTGGTTTATTTGCGTAAATGCGCACAGGGATAGAGGTCTCAATCGATTGAATGATACTTAATGTATCGTCGGTTGAATTATCATCACAAATTATTATTTCGCTCGGCTTGAGGGTTTGGTTAATTATACTTTCTAGTTGTGTTTTGATATACTTACTACCATTATAAGTACAAAGTGCTATCGAAATGGTGGGTGCATTCATTTTTTAAAGGTAAACTAAAATTCAATTAGCGTTTTACAAGTCATAGGAAAGAAAAAATCAATAATATATCAGAGAAACAACCAAAACATAACCTTTTGATTATGAAAATATTAAATCAACCAACATACTATTAACTAATAATATCTTCCTACTTAAGTAATCGTGCAGAATTATATTTAAGTTTTGTGTTTTAGGGACAAGACAACGGGCATAAGGCAAAGAGTGTTAAAATATTTTTAACGACTACGGACATGTATTTTTCCCATAGCACACCGCCGAAAGCTGATACCTGAAAGCCCTAAGCACAATCTTAAACTTTAGGCTATAGGCAAAAAGTCTTTAGAATTTCATAAAAAATTCTTTTTTTCTTTATCTTACGGCTTTCAGCTTTGGGCGTTTGGCAAAAATATATCTATCGTTACTAAAAAAAATAACACTCTTTGCCTAGTGCCTTGTGCCTGTATCCTACAACAAACTTAAATCTAATTTTGCAGCATTACTTGTGAGTAATTAGTGGGAATAACATTGGATTAGCGCTTAGTTTTTCTGAAACAATTGTTTAGCAAATTGAAACAGACAGAAATACCTTTTTGCATTGCCAAGTTATCATTACAAATTTACGGATAACTTCCGATTATATCATGATGATTTTACAATTAGCCCTTGGCAATACCAATGAGAAAATGGCGATACAATACTTTATGCTGATATTTTACACCTGCTAAGTGATTATACTCTTTATTCGCTGTGTAGATATTTGTATGATGTATACCAATTTTATGGTTATTTTTTGTTAAAATCCTGTAATATTGGACTTTTTTAAAAAAAACTTTTCTTAATTCTACGATTGACTTGTTATCGTTTTTTATCGAAGTTTTGTAATAATCTTTTGTTTGTACATTTAACTGAATGTAATTATTCTGAAAAAAGTAAAAAATCCTCCAAAACATGTAAAATTAGCGTCCTAGGTGATTTGGTCAGTAAGTATATATCCTATAGACTTTTCAAAAACAATGCGCTAATTTCGCCACTCATTTATTCATCTAAAACTAATAAACTGGCTTCAGCGTAAGAATCACAAGCGCAATGCCGCGCGTTCGATACGTTGAATATCGAGCACTTTTTAACTTAAGATAATCTTCACGGGATTGTCATCCAATCAACATGAAACAAAAATCTATTCGCAAGCAAGATGCCTTGGATTATCACTCCAAAGGCAGGCCAGGAAAAATTGCCGTTGTACCTACCAAAGAAACTGAAACACAACGAGACCTTTCACTGGCTTATTCGCCAGGTGTTGCAGAACCCTGCATCGAAATTGCCAACAACGTAGAAAATGTTTACAAGTATACAGCAAAAGGAAACTTAGTTGCTGTGATTTCGAATGGTACAGCCGTACTTGGCTTAGGAAATATTGGCCCCGAAGCCAGCAAACCTGTAATGGAAGGAAAAGGCTTACTATTCAAAATTTTTGCAGATATCGATGTATTTGATATCGAATTGAACACACAAGACCCAGAAGAGTTGATTCGTACCGTAAAAGTATTAGAGCCAACTTTTGGTGGAGTTAACTTAGAAGATATTAAATCTCCAGAATGTTTTGAGATTGAAGAAAGGCTAAGAAAAGACCTAAAAATTCCGATTATGCATGATGATCAGCACGGTACTGCCATTATCTCGGGAGCTGCGTTGATTAATGCCTTGGAATTAGTAAATAAGAAAATCGAGGAATGTAAGTTTGTAATTTCGGGTGCGGGTGCCGCGGCCTTATCTTGTGCAAAGTTGTACTTATTGCTAGGAGCCAAAGTCGAAAATATATTGATGTTTGATAAGGATGGCTTAATCCATAACCGCCGTACCGATTTGAACAAATACGTTGCGCCGTTTGCTACTAGCAAAGAAGGAATCCAAACATTAGCCGAGGCAATGCAAGGGGCTGATGTATTTTTGGGCTTATCTGTTGGCAATATTGTTTCGCAAGAGATGATTCGTTCGATGGCCAATGACGCAATTGTTTTTGCAATGGCCAATCCTACCCCAGAAATATCGTATGAAGATGCGGTTGCTGCGCGTCCAGATATTATCATGGCCACAGGTCGCTCGGATTATCCAAACCAAGTAAATAACGTCCTCGGCTTTCCTTATATCTTTAGAGGAGCACTTGATGTTCGCGCTACGGAGATTGACGAAAATATGAAAATGGCGGCTGCTAAAGCACTTGCCGAATTGGCAAAGAAGCCCGTACCTGATATCGTAAACTTAGCTTACAACGAGAAAAACCTTTCTTTTGGTCGTAACTATATTATTCCAAAACCAGTAGACCCTCGTTTGATTACTACGGTTTCTATTGCTGTAGCCAAAGCTGCTATGGAATCGGGTATAGCTCAGAGCCCTATCTCCAATTGGGAAGCCTATGAACAAGAATTGGCAAAACGACTTGGATTAGATAACCAATTGATGCGCTACATCATCAATCGTGCTAAACGAACGCCAAAACGTGTTGTATTTGCAGATGCCGAAAACTTGAAGGTTTTGAAGGCTGTTCAACAAGCTAAGGATGAGGGCATTTGTATTCCTATTTTGCTGGGTAACGAACAAAAAATCCAACGTATTTTAGAAGAGCATAATTTGGAATTGGGCGATGTAAAAATCATTGATACTCGTGATGCACAGCATGCAGACCAATTGAAGCGTTATGGCGATATTTTCTTCGAAAAACGCAAACGACGTGGATATAACCAATACGAGGCACACAAACAAATGCAAGTGCGTAATTACTTTGCCGCTATGATGGTTGAAACAGGTGATGCCGATTGCGTTATCTCGGGTCTTACTCGTAACTACCCCAATGCCATTCGCCCAGCGCTACAAGTAATCGGTCGTGACGAGGGTGTGAAGAAAGTATCAGGAATGTATATCTTGTTGACGAAAAAAGGGCCATTATTTTTCTCAGATACCACTGTTAATTTCAATCCTAGTGTTGAAGAAATCGTAGAAATTACAGAATTGACAGCCAAGGCTGTAGAACAGTTCAACATTCGCCCAAGAATTGCCATGTTGACCTATTCTAACTTTGGGACTGCCGACGGAGAAGATGCAGTAAAAATGCGTGAAGCCACTGCTATTTTACAAAGAAAGCATCCTGATATGATTGTAGAAGGAGAAATGCAAGCACACATGGCATTTGATACTGATTTGGTTCGTGAAAATTATCCTTTCTCAAAGTTAGCCGAAGAAGGAGCCAATGTACTAATTTTCCCTAACCTCTCGGCTGCGAATATTTCTTACAACCTTCTAAAAGAAACAGGTGATATCGAATATATAGGACCGATTTTGCTAGGCTTACGCAAACCAGTCCATGTACTTCAGCTTGGTTCTTCTGTGCGTGAAATTGTAAACATGGTAGCCATTGCAGTCGTTGAAGCTCAAAATAAATAGGCCTT